>RFHL01000966.1 GCA_003696875.1 Bacteroidota bacterium
CCCGTGGGGTCGAGGTATGGCTAGGGGGCGCAGGGCCCGCCCTGGACTTGCTCCGGGCCCAGTGCCCGGACCTGCCGGTCCTCCCGCTCCCCACCTACGCCGTCCGCTACAGCCGCGGACGGGATCAGACCTGGAAGATATTGCAACAAGCGCCGCGGGTGCGGCGCGTCATTGCCGAGGAGCATCAGCTGCTCAAGGACTATATCCCCCGCCATGGCTTGTCGGGCGTCATCTCCGATCACCGCTACGGCCTGTGGTCAGACCGCTGCCCCACGGTGCTGCTGTGCCATCAGCTGCAGCTGCGGTCACCACTGCCCGGACAGCTGGGAGCGGGATGGGTATACCGACTCCACCGGCGCTTTCTGCGCCGTTTCGAAGCCCTGTGGATCCCCGACCATCCTGGCTCGGACGGCCTGGGCGGAAGCCTCTCCCACCCCCCCAGCCTTTGGGGGGGGGTGGAGTACGTGGGGCCGCTCTCCCGCTTTGCAGATCAGCCCCAGCCTGAGGCCTATCAGTGGCCCGCCCTGCAAGGCCAACGCCCCGGGATTCTGGCCGTCCTTTCCGGCCCCGAACCGCAACGCAGCCTGCTGGAGACGCGGCTGCGGCAGCAGGCACACACCGTCGACCAGCCTTTTTGGCTGGTGCAGGGGCAGCCGGGCGCGCAGACCCTGCGGCGGGCAGGCAACCTCTGGGAAATCTCCTTCCTCGATGGCCCCGACCTCATGCGCGCCCTGCAACAGGCTGAAACCGTCATTTCACGCTCCGGATACAGCAGCCTGATGGACTATGCGGCCCTGGGCCTCTCCCGTTTGATCCTGGTGCCCACGCCCGGGCAAACGGAGCAAACCTACCTGGGGCAGCGTATGGCTGCCCAAGGGGTGGCCCTCACGGTCCCGCAGCGCCATCTGCTGCTGCGGGAAGCCCTGGGCAGGCTGACTGCCTGCCAGGGATTTTCTTCACCCTTACCGACGGGGGCCAGGCTGGCCCCCGTGCTGGATGCCTGGCTGGCAAAGCTCAACCCTCCACCAGACAAAATGAGAAGCCTAAAAATACACAAGTAGCTATTTATCAAATACATACACCTCAAAATCTCGCTTCCCCCTACCCGCCATCTCATAAAGCCTGAAAGATTGCGTATATTTCCCTCATCAACTTGAGTGAACCAAGCAAGCTATTTTGTCACCCTGCGTGACTACTTCGCCTTTTTCCTTCCTCCTTTTTCCAAAACCCTTTCGATTATGAAACACCTTCTCCTCCTCTTGGGCTTCATTGGGAGCCTGAGCTTCCTGCAGGCACAGTATTATGTGCTCCCCTACACCGATATTGGCCGTAACCCTGGCGGTCTCAACCAGGATGAAGAACTGGCTGCCGGTTCTGGTCTGGACGCAAGCTGGGAGGTGATCCATCCCGGTGGGGCTTCCTCCCCTCAGTGGACGCAGGAATACACCATGCCGTTTCCTTTCCAGTTCAACGGGCAATCAGAATTCTTCTACAAGGTATCAACCTCCGGCGTACTGACCTTCAGCACGTCGGCAAGCGCGGTGCCCTCTGGCAACAACGATGTCCTGCCCTCCGCTGAAATCCCGGACAAATCCATCATGGTTTGGGGGCTAAAGGGCGGCTCCGCCAACGACAAGATTGTCCGCAAGGTGTTTGGCAGCCTGCCAAACCGCCAGCTGTGGATCATGTTCAATGGCTACGAATACGAAGGCGGTATCCCCATCTGTAACCTGTACTGGAGCATCGTACTAGAAGAAGGGACCAGCAACATCTACATCGTCGACCAGCGGGGATCGGTTATCTCCAGCTGTGCGGCGGGACTCACCGCCGGGGTACAGATTGATGCCAATACGGCTTTTATGGTCGACGGCTCCCCCAACCTGAACAACCTGGCCGGAACCAGCGCCGGGCAGGATGACAATTCTTACTATGCTTTCCTCCCCGGCACCCAGCCGCGCAACGACCTGGAAGGGATCAAGATAGACATTCCGCAGGCCATTCCGCTGGCCAATGCCCCCGTTCAGATCAAAGGAAATTTCCTGAACATCGGCTCCGAGCCGCTGCAATCTTTTGACCTGTACTACAGCGTCAATGGAGACACCTCCGAAGTGGATCACGTGGCCGGCCAGATTGGTTCGCTGGAATTGACTCATAACATCCCCTGGGTGCCTACCAGCACCGGAAGCTACGATATCGAGATGTGGGCAGAACTGCCCAACGGCGAGGCGGACGCCAATCCGGCCAACAACAAGGTGAGCATGACCGTGGAAGTTCTGGGTGAATTCCCCGATCGGACCGCCTTGGTAGAGTCCTTCACCCAGTGGAACTGTGGTCCCTGTGCCGCCCAGAACCCTGCCCTGGATGCCCTTTTGCACAACAACCCCCTCGACGCCACCGCGGTCAAGTTCGTGGGCTGGTGGCCCGGCGCCAATAATGACGAGCGTCACCTCTTCAACGTAGCCGACAATACCGCCCGGATCAACTACTACGGTGTCAATGGGGTCCCGACCACCATCTTTGGTGGTACCTGGGAAGGACAACCCGGCGGGGTCTCTCAAGGCATGATCAATGCTGAAAACGACCGCCCGGGGTTGTACAACATTGATATTTCGGAGACGGTCAATGGGTCCAATATCGATGTCTCGGTTACCGCAACCGCGATCCAGGACATCCCGGCCAGCAACGACCTCACCCTCCAGATCGCCGTGATTCAGGACGAGCGCATCTACACCTCCCCTCCCGGATCCAATGGCGAGACGGAGTTCTATCACACCATGCGCTACATGCTCCCCGACGCAAGCGGGACGCCCATCGGTCGTACCGGTGGTGCCAGCGTAACCGTCACAGACATTGCCCCCATCGTTCAGCGCTTTTACAAAAGCTTTATGAACGTGGTGGTATGGGTACAGGATGATGTAACCCAGGAAATCTACATGTCGACCAAGTCCAAAGGTATTTACATCTGTGCGGATGGGACGCCCATCCAGCCTATTGTAGCCACGGTAGAGGCTTCATGTGGCAACAGCGACGGCGAGGCTAGCATCAGCCTGAGCGGGGGCACTGCCCCTTATAGCTTCCTCTGGAGCACGGGAGAAACCTCTGCCAACATCAGCGGCAAGCCGGCGGACGATTATGAAGTTACCGTGACGGATAACAACGGTTGTACCTTTGACATGAACATCCGGATCAAGGAAAAGCCGGCCCCCAATCTGGTGCTGTCGGTGGTGCCCATTACCTGTAAGGACGCCGCCGACGCTCGGGTGGTACCATATGTAGGCGGCGGCGATGGCCCCTTCACCTATAGCTGGAGCACCGGCAGCACGGATCCCGAGATCGAAGATCTCGACGAAGGCATCTACACCCTCACTCTAACCGACGCCAATGGCTGTCAGGTAGTCGAGAGCGTACTCGTCGAAGAGCCCGATGCCCTCTCTGCCACGGCCTCGGCCCTGACTACCGACAATGGGACCGCCAGCGGCTCGGCCACGGCCATGGCCTCCGGGGGGACACATCCCTACACCTATAGCTGGAACAGCACCCCTGCTCAGACAGGGATGATGGCGACGGACCTCACCTTTGGTGATTATCAAGTGACTGTCACCGACTACTATGGCTGCCAGACGGTGCAGACCGTGACCATCGACAATACCACCAGTATCGGTGACCTGCTCGGTACGGGCATTGCCGCCCTGGAGCTCTATCCCAACCCCAGCCGGGGCCAGGTGTCGCTCTCTCTGCAGCTGGAGCAAGCCGACGAGGTGCAGCTTTCGCTGCTTGACGCCGCCGGCCGCACCGTATTGGCGGAGGCCCTGGGCCGGATCAAGCAATACGAAAAGACCTGGAACCTCGGTCACCTGCCTGCTGGCGTCTACGTGCTGCAAGTACGCAGCAGCGAAGGCACCGGCCTGCGCCGTCTTATCATCGAGTAACGCGCGCGATCCCGCGAATAATGCCCTCCCTGCCAGCACCTGCTGGCCGGGAGTTTTTTCTTAAAAAAAATGCCCGCTCCCGGAAGTGGGAACAGGCATTATCAAGTGATTATACTGGAAGTAACGTGTTACTTGACAGACTCAAAATGCGTACTTCCAGGCAGATACCCATGTGACTGGGGATCAAAAGCATAAATTCAATCCTAAACGGGCATTTGTAGTGCGGGCTCGGTCAGGCTGGATAAAAGCCAAGACATTGTCCGTGGCTAGCAGGAGGGCGGCGGGTCCCAGTTTGAGATAGGCGTGGGCACCCAGGTGGCCGGCCCGCCCATCCTGTAGCGACCAGGTAAGGCCGGTGTTGAGGATTTTGCCCACATCTACGCCGCCATGTACGGCAAGGGCCTGCCGGGTCCGGCCGCCGTAAGACTCAGCGTGATACAAAACGCCCACCTTCAGCAACTTGATGGGCCGAAAGGTAGCACTCACATAGGCTTTGGCCGGCAGGTACGTCCGGTACATGTCCGGGCTGCTACGCAGCTCCATGCCCTGCAACAGAGAGTCCGCCAGTTCATCGATGAAATCCATCGAAAGCGAATCTTCGTCCAGCAACTGGGCCGCATCCAGGCCCGCAAAGGCCAGGGTACCGGTGGCCTCATAGCGCTGAGACTGGGCATTCCAGTCGATAAAGCCGAGATCAGTGAGGCTGGCCGCCAGTTCCAGTTGCTTGATGGGCTGCACCCGCAGGCCCAGATCGACCGCCCAGCCTCGGTTAGGCCCAAAGACTTGCGGTTCAAACACAAAGTCTGGGCTGCTGAGATCCTGACCCAGGTTCAGAACACTGGTATGCAGGACATAGTCGGCCCGGGCTTCCAGTTGGTAAATTTCCGGATTGGTATACAGGGTCAGGTCATGCCGGGTAAAGGTAGCGTCGGCCAGGCCCACCAGATATTTGGCGCGGGCGCCGATCTGAATTTTTTTGGTGACCCGAATCGCTCCGCCCAGATAGATCTCGCTCCAGGCCCGGGCATAGCCGGTAGGTCCCAGACTCAGGGTTTCGTCGAGGTGGGCGGCATTGCCTTCCCAGCCCAGTGCGACCAGATCCCGGGGATATGAGACCAGCACATCGGTGCGGGCACGGGCACCGGCGGTCACCTGAAACATGGCCAGCTTGACGCCTATCCCAAGGATATCTACCTGAGAGAAAAGGCGCAGGTCGTTCATCTCCTCCATCTGGCTCAGAGCGCCCGGAATATCCAGTCGAAGGGAATCGCCAACCGGCTGAATCAGGTCCCGATAGGTGAAGCCACTATGGAGGACACTCACGTAGGGGGAGGGGAGACTGATGGTGATCAGCTTTTCATTGAAAAAAGCCGGATTGGTCTCCTGCGCTTGCATGGCACGGGGCGCAAAGTGAAGGCTAAGGGCCTGCTGAGCCGAAGCCGGCAAGGCCATACCGAAAAGCAAGGTGAGGAAGGGAAGCAGATGGCGCATAAGAAGGGGCCTTGGGATAAATGGGAAAAAGCGAGCCTAGAGGTCGGCCACGAGGCCGAGTTTGATCCCCAGATGAGCGGCTTCGGTGAGACGCACGGGGACCTGTCCCCGGTCGGTGGTGGATACCGAGGCCCGCAGCCCGATGGTGCGGGTACGGGGCAGGACCGCCATGCGGTCGGCCGGGATATCAATCAGGTGCTCGCAGTGGGCAGGCTGAGCGATCCAGCCATCGGCGTCGACGGTGGCAGGCTGCAGGAGCGGCTCGTCGCTGTCAAAAAGGGAGTCGAGCAAGAGGCCTTCGCCGTCGTAAAAATAGGCTTGCACCTGTAGGTCGAAAGGGAAGCCATTGTCCACAATGAGCTTCAATTGACCTGACTGAACCGGATCGGCGCTGAAGTCCGACAGATCGGCCTCAATCATCTCGGACATGGCACAACGGGCAACCTGCCCGTGGAGAGGTACCTCGGCCCCCATGTGGATAGCGAGGCGGCTGCTGTCCAGGATAAAGCCACTGCCCCCGTCGGGGCCATCGGGATGGGTATGGGCGCTGAAGGCCCAGGAAAGACTGGCGAGGCCAGCCTCCAGGGCCGGGATGATGTCAGAGTTGCTGCGGTTGATCTCGGCCACCGTGGTGACGGTCTCGCCGATCTCGCCAAAAGCGGGATAGCCCACGGTCATGCTGTCCCCCAGGCCGAAAACGGTTTGCTGCCCATCAGGCGAGAGAACGGTCAGCTCGTTGGCGTCGATGCGGATCGGGATGCCGTAGGAATTCTCGATGATGAAACGCACCTTGGGATCCGCCAGGCGCAGGCCTTCGATCTCCAGGCTGGATCCGATGTCCAGGCCCACCGAGTCGGCGCCCAGGTTGAAGACAAACTGACCAAAGTAGCCCTCGGCGTAAACATAGGCGAGATCTTGCAGGCCATACTCACACGCTTGCAGGCGCACGATCTCACCGGTGGCCTGGCGGCGAGCCCGGTATCGGAAGACGATGTTACCCCCCTCGGCCCGGATCTCCTGGCCAGCCAGCGAAAAACTCCCCTGATGAGGGCCACCATCCTGCAGGACGACATAGCGCTCGAAGACATCCTCCTCGGCGCCTACGCGCTCGATGAGGATCATCACCTCTACGGCTTCGCTGAGGCCCGAGCTGATGTTGTAGGTTAGGGTCCCCTGTTTGAGTTGGACGAGGCTGATGCCCGGCATGACTACGGGAAATTCCACAAGGGTATCGGCCATGGGGATGGTCCGGTCGGGCAAGGCCAGAAGGCTACTCCAGGAGGCGTCCAGCAGCGGCTCCTCATAGACGAGGGAGATCTGCCCGGCCTCATCGGTCTCTACCCAAGTGCTTTCGCCCCAGGCTTCGAGGAGATCGCCCAGAGAGATATGCGTATTCACAATCGGGGCCGCCAGGGAGGGATGCCACTCGGGTTGCTGCAGACGACTAAAGTCGTCGTCCCATTGGCAGGAAAAGAGTACCAGAGGAAGCAACAGGAGGGCGGGTAGCGAAAGGGAGGGTCTGCGCATAGCCAAAGGGATTTAGGCCGGATCGAAATATATTGCAATTTCTTTATGATTCATTTTTCCATAAAATCTAAAGTGCGGTGTTTTTTACATGAATACGCAGCCCATCGGTTCCTGACAACCAGCAAATGCACTGCCTGGGGCGAGATGAGCGGCTGGTTTTTGTCCCAAAAGCCGGATAGCCTTTCGCAATTGTGCGTATCTTGGGCGCATGCTGCGTCTGGGATACGATGCCAAGCGCCTCTTTCAGAATCCGACGGGACTGGGGAGCTATAGCCGGGAGTTGCTCGCGGCGCTGGGGGAGGCATATCCGGCGCATCGCTACCGGCTCTACAGCCCCCGCCTGGGCGGGGGGATGGAGACGGAGGTCTTCCGGGCGGGACCGCCCTTCGAAGCCGTGGCCGGCCCGCGCCGGGGCGCGGGCCTGTGGCGCCGCTACGGCCTCGCCGGCCAGGCCCGGCGCGATAGGGTGGCGCTCTTTCATGGCCTGAGCCATGAGCTGCCCGCCGGTTGGGGCCGTACTGGCATCCCGGGGATCGTGACCATGCACGACCTGATCGACTATCTACATCCGGAGTGGTACCCCTGGCTGGACCGCTGGACCTATGCCCGCAAGCGCCGGCAGGCGCTGCGGGAGGCCGCCATGGTCCTGGCGGTAAGTGCCTCGACCCGCGACGACCTGGGCAATGCCCTGGGGGTGGCCCCCGAACGCATGCGGGTGATCTATCCGCCGGTGGGGCGCCGCTTCTACGAAGCGCCCGGCCCGCCCCCGGCGGGCCTGCCCGCCACCTACTGGCTGTACCTGGGATCGGTGACCCCCAGAAAAAACCTGGGCCTGATCGTGGAAGCGTTGAGGGAGCAGCCGGTCGCCGAGCGGCTGCCACTGGTGGTGGCAGGCCGGGGCGGGGGCTATGCCCGCGAGGTAGCGGCCCGCGCCCAGCAGCTGGGCGTGGCCGAGCTGCTCCTGTGGCGACCGGACTTGCCCAATGCCCAGCTACCCGGCCTCTATGCCGGGGCGGTAGGGCTGATCTACCCTTCGCGCTACGAGGGTTTTGGGCTGCCGGTGGCGGAGTGCCTGGCCTGCGGGCGGCCCGTCATCACGACGGATCGGGCTTCCCTGCCGGAAGCCGGGGGAGCCGGGGCGCTCTATGTGTCGCCCGATGCGCCGGAGGCGCTGGCGTCGGCCATGGCC
>RFHL01000967.1 GCA_003696875.1 Bacteroidota bacterium
GGCCTGGACCGGCCGGCCCGAATCCCCGCTCAAGCTCTCGGAGGAAGCCTTTTACGCCGTAATCGACAAGCGCCAAGTGCGGGAAAATGGCCGCTACGTCAAGCCCGAGAACATCGCCGATGAGGAAAATCCTGACCTCCTCTACGCTGCCCGGGAGACCTTTCCGGAGATCAAACCGCCCGCCGTCTGGCTGCCGCATGGCATCCTGGGCATCTCCAACTCCGAAATCCTGGTGGATACCAGCGGCTACTTTGGGCCTTTTCAGGGGCAGCTCTTCGTAGGGGATCAGGGCCAAAGCAAGATTATGCGGGTCTCGCTGGAGAAGGTGAATGGGACCTATCAGGGCGTGGCCTTCGACTTTCGGGCCGGCTTCCAGTCGGGCGTGCTGCGCATGACCTGGGGCCACGACGGCAGCCTGTATGTGGGCGAAACCAACCGCGGCTGGGGCTCAGCCGGGACGCAGACCGCCGGCCTGGAGCGGGTGGTCTGGTCGGGTCTCACGCCCTTTGAGATGCAGACCGTCCGGGCCAAGTCTGACGGCTTCGAGGTTGAATTTACCCAGCCGATCGACCCAGCCTCGGCGGCCGAGTTGGCCGCCTATCAGGGCCGCAGCTTCATCTACAAATATCACGCGGTCTACGGCAGCCCGCCCGTACATCAGGAAGACTTGAGCATCAAGGGCTACACCCTCTCCGAGGATGGGCTGAGGCTGCGCCTGTGGGTGGAAAACCTCCGCCCTTGGTTCATCCACGAGCTCAAGCTAAGTGGCATCCGCTCGGCCGAAGGCGGCCACCCCCTGCTGCATCCCACCGCCTACTACACCCTCAACCAGATCCCGGAGGGGGACGCCTTGCCGGCCGGGGCCTGGACCAGCCTAAAGAAGCCACAGGTGGCTCCGCCGCCGCCCCCTAAGCCGCGCCGGCCGGCGCAGACCACCGTGGCGACAGCCCCTACCTATGCCGAGGTGGAGCCGCTGCTCAGCAAGCACACCTGTACCGCCTGCCATCAGACCAATAACCGGCAGGTGGGCCCTGCCTTCCGCGATATCGCCAAGCGGGGCTACAGCCCCGAGCGCATCGTCGAGCTGATCCATCAGCCCGAGCCGCAAAACTGGCCCGACTACTCGGTGCCGATGGCACCGATGCCGCATGTGCCGCGCAGCGATGCGCTGCAGATTGCCCGCTGGATCAATACCCTCAAGTAGGCCCAGGGGCCTTGGTTATTTGATTTTTCCATCCGCCACGATCCCCTCTTGGAATCGCGGCGGATGGTGTTTTGATGGGGGGGAAACACTTGAATAAGCTGCCACAAGTTTGTAAATTGTAATTATGAATTACAATTTACAAACTTACATCCCTCGCCAATTGGAGCAGCCGCTGCGGGAACACCAGCAAATATTCCCGGTGGTAGCCTTGCTGGGCCCCCGCCAATGCGGGAAATCCACCTTGGCCCTACACACGATAAGCGGGGCAGAGGACTTCGTATATCTGGATCTGGAACGACCAGCTGATCTACGGAAACTCGAGGATCCTGAGCTGTTTTTTCGGGCCAATGTCGCGAAGCGCTTTTGCCTGGACGAGATTCAACAGCGGCCAGATTTGTTTCCCGTGCTGCGGGGCCTGGTGGACCAAGACCGGCAGCCTGGCAAATGGCTGCTGTTGGGCTCGGCTTCGCGCGATCTGATTCAGCAAAGTTCAGAGACGCTGGCGGGTCGGATTGGTTACCTGGAACTGACGCCGTTTATTCAGGCGGAACTCCCCCCTGACAGGGAAATAGAGCTTCACGACCACTGGCTGCGCGGCGGTTTTCCATTGAGTCTGTTCCAGGAAAATGACCGCTTCAGCTACCTATGGCGGGAGAATTTCATCCGGACGTTCATCGAACGGGACCTTCCCCAACTCGGGGCCCAGATATCCGCCAAGCTGATCCGGCGCTTCCTGAGTATGCTGGCCCATAACCAAGGGCAGCTGTTGAATAACTCCCATTTGGGAAGCGCACTGGGCATTTCCCATAACACGGTACGCAACTACATCGATATACTGGAGCAGGCATTCATCCTCCGTAGCCTCCCGCCCTTTTTGCCTAATCTAAAAAAGCGCCTGATCAAGTCTCCAAAGGTGTACCTGCGCGATAGTGGTCTGCTGCACAGCTTACTGGAGATCGACACCTTCAACCGCTTGCTTGGACATCCCGTGTTCGGTAGCTCCTGGGAGGGCTTTGTCATCGAAAACCTTCTGGCGGCCTTGCCCGGCTGGCAGGCCTCCTTTTACCGAACCTCTTCAGGCAACGAAATTGATCTGATTTTACAGCGGCAAGACCGCACCGTCGCTGTCGAAATCAAAGCCAGTACAGCCCCCAAGCTGAGCAAAGGGTTTTTCTTGGCCCTGAACGACCTGGGCATCACGGAAGCCTGGGTGGTATGCCCCGCCCATGAACCGTATGCCCTTCGGGAGCAGGTACGGGTAGGCGGAATTGGAGATGTGGTGGCGGCCCTCAGATAACCCCCCATTATTTCCTATCTTCTCCCATCACCCCATATCAAGCCAACCCGATGCGTTCCCTCTGTCTCTTCCTTCTCTGCCTCCCCCTCGCCCTGCCAGCGCAGGACGCCTACCATACCAACCTGCTGAGCCAGCTGCAGCAGGATTACGGCCTCAGCGGCGGCAGCTGGCTGCTGCCGCCGAGTGAGCAGACCTTCGTCACGCAGGCCACCACCTATGGCTGTACGCGCCAAAGCGTGGCGATTAGCGGTCAGAGCTTTGCCCAGGCCCTTCGCCTGACGGTAGACAGCGCCGGCACCAACCCCTGGGAGGCGGGCCTGGCGCTACCCAGCACCCAGAGCGTACAGGCGGGCGATCGGGTGCTGATCACCGTTTGGCTGCGGGCGCAAGGCCCGCCGGCAGAGGTTACCCTTTTTGCGGAAGATGCTGTCACCTACGCCAAGGAGGTCTATCTCACCCTGGAGCTGGACAGCAGTTGGCAGCAAGTTTTCATTTCTTTTGAATCCTCGGACAGCTATCCGGTAGAAGACCTGAACCTGGGTTTCCACCTCGCCCATCGGGCCCAGACGGTGGACATCGCCGGGATGAATGCGCTCAACTACGGGACCAGCTTTCCGCTGGCCGACCTCCCCGTTCAATTCCCTGTCTACTATGCCGGTCAGGAGTCCGATGCCCCCTGGCGGGCCGCCGCCGCGGCCCGGATTGCCCAGCACCGGCAGGCCGACCTCAGCCTGCGGCTGGTCGACAAGGACAACCAGCCCCTGCCCAACAC
>RFHL01000968.1 GCA_003696875.1 Bacteroidota bacterium
AGAGGGGGTTTGGGGGTGAGTTCACATCGCGACCGGTCCCTATTCCTTCCGGATGCTCAGGCTCTGTACCTGCCCGGCGGCTTGCAGCCGCAGGTAGTACAGCCCGGCCGGCAAGGCCCGGAGGTCGAGGGTGCCAGCATCGGTCCCGCTGCTCCGGCGCAGCAGGCGCCCCTGCGCATCGACCAACTCAGCATACCAGTCGCCACGGGCCTCCACGTTCAGGATGTCCTGCACCGGGTTGGGATAGGCCCGCATCAGGGCTTCGCCCAGGCTCACGCGTACGACAGGGCTGTAGCGGTAGTGGCCGTCGAGGTCGACCTGCCGCAGGCGGTAGGCGGCTGCGCCCTGGATCGGGGCATAATCCGTCCAGCCGTAGGCTGTCTCTGCTTCGGCATAGCCCGCCGCCTCTACCTGACCCATTTCGGTCCAGGTCTCCTCATCCGCGCTGCGCTCAATGGCAAAATAGGCGCTGTTTTCCTCCCGGGCCGTGGACCAGTCGAGGTCTACCATCTCCCCGCGGGGCGTGGCGGCCACATTCAGCAGCTCGACCGGGAAGGTCCGGTTGGGATCGGCCGCCGTCCACCACGAGAAGCCATCCAGCCCACTCACCGATACGGTATTGGCTTCGATGTCTACGGTGCCGTTCATGTCAGTCCAGGTGCTGCCATTGTCCGAGGACTTAAAGAGCTCCAACAGACCTTCGGTGATGCCGCCCATGTCGGCATCGGCATAGTGCAGCACCAGCGTAGCCGACAGCTCGGTGTTGTTGGTCGGGCTGATCACAAAGTAGCGCAGGATGCCCATGTTGCCCTCGCCGATGTCTACCGCCTCATGGTAGCGCCGGATGGTGGTGCTGCCCAGGTTGGCGACGGTGGTGATCTCGGCCCCCAGGCCGGCGATGTTTTCGCTGCTGAGGTTGCTATAGCTGGCGGTGTGGGTCAGGTAGCCCGTACCGGTGATCTGACGGCCGCTTTCATAGAGGCGGGCATTGGTGCCCAGGGTGATCACCTGGCCATTGAGGTCCAGGGCGCCTTCCACCAGGAGGTGGCCCGATACGCTCAGGCCCGATTCCAGGCTGACCGTGGCTTCGCTGGCCACATAGAGGTTATCGACCTGCAAACTTCCACCCAGGCTGGGGTTATTGGCGGCGCTGCCCGAGATCCCGATGTTTTGACCTGCCACCGGCAAGCCCGCCGACCAGTTGCCAGCCTTACTCACGTCGGCGTCAATAGCGCCGGTCCAGGTGTTGAAGGCGACCGAAGCCTGCCAGTCGGTCCCCGGGTCCATGTTGACCAGGGCGCCGTGGTGGGCGTTGCTACTCAGATCGTAAAGGGTATCCCCGGCCGTCTCGTCAAAGCGGTAGGCCGCCACCAGGCCGCTCTCGCTGCCCGCAATGAGCTCCATCATGGAGCCCTGCAATTCGGCGGTGCTCAGAGCCCGGTTCCAGAGGCGTACCTGGTCAAGATCCGCCTCGGAATAGGCACTGCTGCCGCTCAGAGCGGCGAGGTAGAGGGCCGGGGCCGCATCGCCCGGGCTGTTGCTCTCGGCCACGCTGTCTTGCAGCGCGCCGTCAAAGTAGGTGTAGAGCTTGCCGGTGCTGGCATTGAGGACGGCCGCGAGGTGGTGCCAGGTATTGTCACTCCAGTCAGCCGTGGTGGTCAGGCCACCACCACCGCCCTGAGCGGGGCGGGGCAGTCGTTGGCCTTTGACGGCTTTGACGACCATGTCTACATCCCGGCCCATGCGGCCTTTAACCTC
>RFHL01000969.1 GCA_003696875.1 Bacteroidota bacterium
AGTTGAGGTAGTAGGCATGCTCCCAGACATCAAGGCCCAGCAGAGGGGTGCCCTGATCGTCAGCCACATCCATGAGCGGGTTGTCTTGGTTGGGGGTAGAAGTAACAGCCAGGCTGCCGTCGGCTTTCTTGATGAGCCAGGCCCAGCCAGAGCCAAAACGGGTCGCAGCGGCCTTGGAGAAGGCGTCCTTGAAACCGTCGAAGGAACCAAAAGCCCTGTTGATGGCTTCGGCCAGGGCGCCGGTGGGAGCCCCGCCTCCGTTGGGGCTCATCACCTGCCAGAAGAGGCTGTGGTTGTAGAAGCCCCCGCCGTTGTTGCGAACCGCATCGCTGTGCTTGGAAATGCCGACGAGGATGTCCTCGATGGCCTTTCCTTCCAGGTCCGTGCCTTCGATGGCGGCATTGAGGTTGTTGGTGTAGCCGGCGTGGTGCTTACCATGGTGAATCTCCATGGTGCGGGCGTCGATATGGGGTTCTAGCGCGTCGTGGGCATAGGGGAGTTTAGGTAATTGGAAGGCCATGATTTTAGGTATTAAATATGATTGTTCAATCTTTCAACTGAAAACAGGCCTTCAAAGTTACGAGAAATTCAACAGGAGCGAAAGGGGGCTCAGCCACACTCGGTGACTTCGCCGATGCCGGGCGACAACTCGGGGCTCAGGTAAGGGATACCCAAGTCCAGTCCTCGCACGATGAGCCAGGAGGCAAACAGCAGGCTGACAGCCAGCATAATGGGCCGCGAATAGCGCTGCAGACCGGGGGTGAGTTTGCCGATCAGGGACATGCTGAGCATTCCGGGCAGGGTCCCGAGGCCAAAGAGGCTCATGTAGAGCAAGCCCGAGGCGCCGCTCCCCAAACTGGCCGCCCCGGCCAGGCCCAGGTAGACGAAGCCGCATGGCAGCAAACCGTTCAAAATGCCGATATGGAAGAGGGAAGAGGTCGAATCGATCCGCATCAGCTTGCCCAGCCGGCGCTTGAGCCCGCCCATAAAACGGGTTACCGCCGGCAAGGCCAGAAAGCGGGATTCGACCCGAAAAGTAAAGAGGCTCAGGAGCAGGAGCAGCACCCCGAGGGCAATAGAGAGTCCCTGCTGAAAGCCAGCGAAGGAGAGTCCTTCGCCGAAAAGCCCCACCGCCGTGCCCAGCGTAGCGTAAGTTGCGACGCGCCCCAGGTTGTAGGCGAGCCTACCGGGTAAGATTTTCCCCAGGCTCCCCCCCCGCCCTGGCAAAGCCAGGGCAATCGGACCGCACATGCCTACGCAGTGCAGGCTGCTGGTCAGTCCCAGGATGAATCCTGTCCACAGCATTACGGTTCAATGACCAGGACTTTCTCCATGAAATAGCCCTTGCCGCCCTGCTCCCAGCTGAGCTGGGCACGCCACAGGCCGCGGGCCAGTTTGCCAGTCTGAATCCGCTGATGCCCATCGGCCAGGGCCAGGGTCTCCCGCCGGTCCAGTCCGGCGTCAGAGGGGCGATACAGGAGCAGTTGTCCACGATCGGCAGAAACATGCTCCGGAAAGCGGATGTCGACATATCCGTCCTGATACTGAACTTCTGGCTGCTCGGCGAGCTGCCGGGTGTTGCGGATACGCTCCACCTGCTGCTCGTAGCGCTGCTCCGCAGCGTAGTAGTCTTCGGTGACCATGTGAAAGTCCTGCATCGACGCGGCGATGACAAAGCCCAGGATCATGACCACAAAACCGCTGTATAGAATGATGATTTTGATACCCCAGTTCATAGCGAAAAAAAAATGCGTGAGTGGAAAAAAGGGAGGGGGACCGGCCGGCGAAGGCCGGCCCCAGGGTGTGTTCGCTCGTCTTACTTGATCGGACCCAGGAAATTGGTCCGCACTTCGTCCAGCAACTTGTCACCGGACCAGACCTGGACGGTGATCTTGTTTTTGTTGCCATTCAGGTCATCTGGCGGGATCTCCACAAAGAAGGCCCCTTTGGCGATCTCCCGGCTGGGTACGAAGAGGTCTTGACCGACCTCCTTGAGCCGCCCGCTGGCCGGCTCGACCAGTTTCAGCGTCACGGTAAACTCTTCGGTGGTCTTGTTAATCACCTGTACATTGTACAGGTTAGAAATATAGCCCTCATCGGTCGTCTGGTAGAGCATGCCCGGCGTGCGCAGGATGGTGGTTTCCACGTCCGTCCGGCCGCCAAGAGAGAATCCCAGGACCCCCAGCAGAGCCGCGAGCACCACCATATAGGCGATAATGCGGGTAGTAAACCGGAAAGGCGTCTTGTTCTCAATACCATTGTAAGAGTCATAGCGCACCAGCCCGCGGGGCTTGCCGATCTTGTCCATCACACTATCGCAGGCATCAATACAGGCCGTACAGTTGACGCACTCCAGTTGGGTGCCGTTTCGAATGTCGATGCCCGTTGGGCAGACCGCCACGCACATTTTGCAGTCGATGCAATCACCATGTGGCTCGCCGGCGGCTTCGGCCGCCTTTTGCTTCTTGAGCTTGCCGCGTGGCTCCCCGCGCAGCCAGTCGTAGGCCACGACGATGGAGTCCTTGCCGAGCAGGACGCCTTGCAGACGGCCATAGGGGCAGACGGCGATACAAGCCTGTTCGCGGAAGTAGGTAAAGACAAAGAAAAAGATCCCCGAGAAAATCATCACAAAGGTGAACTTGCCCCAGTTGGCGCCGGGCGATTCCGTCACGATCTTGGACAGCTCATCCGTCCCGATCATGTAGGCCATCACGAGGTTGCCGATCAGAAAGGCGATGGCCGCAAAAATCAACCATTTGGCTCCCCGCTTGAGAATCTTGTCCCCGTTCCAGGGGGCGAGGTCCAGCTTACGCTGCTGGTTCCCGTCTCCTTCGATCCAGTACTCGATCTTGCGAAAGACCATCTCCATGAAGATCGTCTGCGGACAGGCCCATCCGCACCAGACCCGGCCAAAGATGACGGTAAACAGGACGATGAACACAAAGAAGGTGATCATCGCCAGGACGAACAGGTGGAAGTCCTGAGGCCAGAAGGTAATCCCAAAGACAATGAACTTTCGCTCCAGAATGTTGAAAAGCAGAAAAGGCTCCCCTTTGTAGCGAAGGAAGGGGCCGATGAAAAGCAGAGCAAGAAGCACCACACTAACGATGGTACGCCAGCGGTAGAAGCGTCCCGACGGTTTCTTGGGATGAATCCAGTTCCGTTTGCCGTTTTCGTCTACCGTCGCGATGAAGTCGCGAAAGGCATCCGGGTCAAAGGCAGGCTCAGGAATTTTCGGTTTTGATGTGGTTGCCATGGATTGGCCTTAGTTTTTGAAGAAAAAAGCGGTAAGGAGCGGGACCAGTGGTCCCGGTTCCTTGCCGGAATCCCTTAGGAAGGATCAAGGTTGGGCCAGCATGGCCACCTCTTCATTCGCCGTAGTGTCCGCCTCAGCGGGAGCAGCTTCGCCTTCGGGCACATACAGGTCTCCCTGCGGCTCCTTGGCATTGGGCGGATTGGTGCCTTGCATGGTCAGGATATAGCTCGCCACCTGCTGCATCTGCTGCGGCTTGAGCTGAGCCTGCCAGGAAATCATTCCCTTGGTGGGCACCCCATATTTTATGGTAGAGAAAAGGTCGCTGATGCTCCCCCCGTGAATCCAGTACTGATCCGTAAGATTGGGGCCGACCCCCCCTTCGCCCAGTGCACCATGGCAAGCCACGCAATTGGCATCATAAATGGCCTTACCCTCGGCGAGGGCCGCGGCGTCTTCGAGCATCACCACATTGCTCTCATCTACCATGTTGCCAACTTTGGCCAGATAGGCCTCCTTCTCAGCCGCCGCCTCGGCCATCTCGACCTCATACTCCTGCCGCGAAGACCAGTCTGAGCTTACGTGGTAGTACCACAGATACACCACGGCAAAGACGATGGTGAGGTAGAAGCCGTATTTCCACCAGGGGGGCAGGTTGTTGTCCAACTCGCGGATACCGTCATAGTCGTGGCCCATGTCAATGGATTCCTCCTCTTCGACAGGCACGGCGTCGGTCAGCTTCTTCTGAATGAACTTCCAGCTGAGCAGCGGAGTACTTTCTACCGGTACCGTTTCACCGGCTTCATTTACGGTGGTCGCCGTCGATTTTTGGCGGACCAGGACCAGGATAGACAGGGCCAGGACCAGAGAGACCAGGGCCACCACGACCATGGTGGCGATCAGCAGCAGGATGAGCGAGCGCTGGGAAAAGGCCTCCCCGCTAGCCGGGCTCGTCTGGGCCCAAAGGGCCGGACCCGTCAGGAGCATGCCCCCCAGGGCCATGAACGCTTTATATCGATTTTGAATCATAATTGTGGGCTTTTCCGTTGGGAGATAGGGTTTCAAAGGCAGTAGGATCGTCCAGCGGGATGGCCGCCATGTGGTTGACTTCTTTCTTATCGATCTTGATCACATACACAAAGAGCATGATGAAGAAGATGAAGAAAGCCACAAAGGCAATCACCGGAAACAGGCTGACATCGTCGATTGAGCGGAGCACATCTTTATACATGGCACAAATGTTTTGTTGAAAGGGGATCGTGGCGGGGAACAGCCGCGGGCTACTCCCGCGCACACGATCCGGACGTACGGTGCTTCTTTATTCGGTAACTTCCGCCTTGATATCGGTCCCTATGCGCTGCAGGTAGGCAATCAGGGCGACGATTTCTTTGTTCGGCGGGGTTTCGATGTCATCGTTCTTGAGGCTGGCCACGATCTGATTGGCTTGCTCCATCAGCTCACGGTTGGCGATGGCGTCATAGCCCTCCTCGTAGGGCACGCCCAGGGTCTGCATGGCCCGGATCTTGGCGGCGGTATTGCTGGTATCCAGCTCGGCGGTAAGCAGCCAGGGATAAGAGGGCATGATTGAGGCCGGCGACATGGTGCGCGGATCGCGCATGTGGTTGTAGTGCCAGGAATCGGGATACTTGCCGCCTTCGCGGTGCAGGTCTGGACCAGTCCGCTTGGACCCCCACTGGAAGGGATGGTCATAGACAAACTCTCCGGACTTGGAGTACTCGCCATAGCGCTCCGTCTCGGAGCGGAAGGGCCGGATCATCTGAGAGTGGCAGGTGTAGCAGCCTTCCCGGATGTAAATATCGCGGCCTTGCAATTCCAGCGGCGTGTAGGGTTTCACCGAAGCGATCGTCGGCACATTGGACTTGACCATAAAGGTCGGCACCATCTCCACGACACCCCCGATCAGGATCAGGACGGTAGAAACCAGCAGCATCTGCAGGGGGCGACGCTCGATCAGGCGGTGCCAGTATTCGTTGGCGCCTTTCTTATAGGTCTTGGCCAGCGGCGCGGCCTCGGCCGCTTCGTTGGCGGTAAAGTTCCCGGCGCGAGCCGTACGGATCAGGTTGACGATCATCATGATCACACCCACCAGGTAGAGGGTCCCCCCCAGAGCGCGCATCCAGTACATCGGCATCAGCTGCAGCACGGTCTCCAGGAAGTTGGGATAGGCCAGGAAGCCATCTTCCGTGAAGTCTTTCCACATGAGGGACTGCGTAAAGCCGGCCCAGTAGAGTGGAATGGTGTAGAGGATAATCCCCAGGGTACCGATCCAGAAGTGACTGTTGGCCATCTTGATGGAGTGCAGCTTGGTATTCCAGAGACGCGGGAAGAGCCAGTAGAGAATCCCGAAGGTCAGGAAGCCATTCCAACCCAGGGTCCCGACGTGCACGTGACCGATGGTCCAGTCGGTGTAGTGGCTGATGGAGTTGACGGTCTTGATGGAAAGCATCGGGCCTTCGAAGGTCGACATACCATAGGCCGTGACGGCGACCACGAGGAACTTCAGAATCGGGTCGGTACGCACCTTGTCCCAAGCCCCGCGCAGGGTGAGAAGCCCGTTAAGCATACCCCCCCAGGAAGGCGCGATGAGCATAACCGAGAAAACCGTCCCCAGCGACTGGGCCCAGTCGGGCAGCGAGGTGTACAGCAAGTGGTGGGGACCCGCCCAGATGTAGATAAAGATCAGAGCCCAGAAGTGGATGATCGAGAGGCGGTAGGAGTACACCGGCCGGTTGGCGGCCTTGGGCACGAAGTAGTACATCAGGCCCAGGTAAGGCGTGGTGAGGAAGAAGGCTACCGCATTGTGGCCATACCACCACTGCACGAGCGCATCCTGCACCCCGGCAAAGATCGAGTAGCTCTTGAACATCGTCACCGGCAGCTCCAGGTTGTTGACAATATGGAGTACGGCTACCGTCACCCAGGTAGCGATGTAAAACCAGATCGCCACATACAGGTGCCGCTCCCGCCGGTTAATCAGGGTCAGGAACATGTTCAGACCAAAGACCACCCAGATCAGCGTGATCGCGATGTCGATGGGCCATTCCAGTTCGGCATACTCCTTTGAGGAAGTGATACCGAACGGCAGCGTCAGGGCCGCCGCCACGATGATCAGCTGCCACCCCCAAAAGTGGATGCGCCCTAGCAGGTCGCTGTACATCCGGGTTTTCAGCAGCCGTTGCAGGGAATAGTAGGTACCCATAAAGATACCATTGCCCACAAAGGCGAAAATCGCCGCATTGGTGTGCAGCGGTCGAAGCCGGCCAAAGGACAGGAAGCTAATCCCGTCCCACAGCACCAGCTCCGGCAGGACCAGCTCGAGGGCCACAATCAGGCCCACCAGCATCCCAACCAAGCCCCATAGAATCGTCGCAATTGCAAATAACCGCACAATCTGGTTATCGTAGCTGAATTGCTCCATGGTCCTGGTTTGGGCGCCTACCCCTGAGGAGGTTGTCGATTGATTACTCATTGCGCTCGCAGGTTTATGAAGGTTAGTGGATCGTTTACAGGGTGAACAGAAGTCAAAAAATGTGGAGGTACTACCCGAGGGAAGTACACCAGAAACTCACAGGACAATCCGCAGCACTAGTGCGGGTCCCCCTGCGAGGAAGCGTTTGTGTTTGGTCCAGAAGAGCTAGGGTTGGCTTCAGGAGCTTGAGCAGAGCGGGGCGGCTGATCATCCCAGAGCATGCGCACCGAGGGGGTATAGGCATCCTCGTATTGACCACTTCCGACCGCCCAGAAAAAGGCGATCAGAAAGCCGACGGCAACGACAAGACTGAAACCAATCAGGAAGAAAATTGCACTCATACGTCCTTGATTGTTTCGAGGATAAAACTACCGGCGGACATATCGCTTTTTCATGATATCAATCAAAAGCAGGAATGACTTTTGTCATTCTGCGCACAAGCCTGAGACACACACCCGGACAGAGGGGTACCGGCAAAAAGGAATCAGGCCCTCAGCAAGCGGTTTATGCCTGCTGAGGGCCTGAGTGCCCACATGGCTCCCTGGTTGAGGGCTCGTTTCAGTCCTTGGCCGCATTGAGGATTTGCGCGATATGCAGAACCCGCAATGGGCGCTTTTCCCGCCGGATCAGTCCCTCAAGATGCATGAGGCAGGACATGTCGCCACCGGTCAGGACCTCGGCGCCCTGGCCCTGATGATCGTCCAGACGGTCCTGCCCCATCCGGGTCGAAACTGCCGCCTGGGTCACCGCAAAGGTACCCCCAAACCCGCAGCATTCATCCCGCCGGTTTAGCTCCACCAACTCCAGCCCCGGCACCCGCGCCAGAAGGTCGCCTATCATCGAGAAGGGGGGCGCTACGCGCTCCGAAGACTGGGCCATCCGCATGCCCCGCAACCCATGACAACTGAGATGCAGGCCCACCCGGTACGGAAAGGCATTCTCAAAGCGGTCGGGCAAATCCACCACCTCCGAGAGGAACTGCACCAGATCGTAGATCCGGGTGCGCACCTGGGTGACCGCCTCCGTCTGATCCAGGATATCGTAATGCTGCCGCACATGGTATACGCAGCTCCCCGTAGGCCCTACGACGTAGTCGTAGCGGGCAAAAGTCTCAACAAAGTGCCTCATGGTCGCCCGGGAAGCCGACTCACAGCCGGTATTGGCCATGGGCTGCCCGCAGCAGGTCTGGTCCCGGGGCACCTCGACCTGCACCCCGAGCTTCTGCAACAGCTCCAGGGTCGCGATAGCGACCTGCGGATACAACTGATCTATATAGCAGGGGACAAAAAGGGCTACACGCATGGCAGAGAAAGTAAACGGACCTTCTCCAAAGGTACAAAACCCCCGGGGCCCAGCCATACTGGCCCGTGCGGAAAGCTTTGCCCCAGCCTGCACCCGTCGTTTTTTGCCTTGCTCTGAGCCGGATCGGAGATAATTCCCTATCTTTCTTTTTCTGAAGGGTCCCAATCGCTGTTCACATGCCTTACGCGCCACTGTCTCCTCCCCCTCGGCAGATTCCCCTGCTGGATCGGCTCACCATCATTGTGGGCGGTACCTACGCCTTCTTTGGGTGGGCCTTTTATGGTATGGGGATGATGTTCTTTGCTATTTTCGGTCTGAACTCGGAGATCATCCACTGGTTTGAGTTTGGCGATTGGGACGAAACCCCGGGCGTGATCGTGGGCGAATACGACACCAATGCCAGCGAAAACGACAGCCCGGTCATGCGCTATACCTTTCGCTATGCCGTGGCCGGTGACACCCTTGAAGGCCAGGCCTATGTGACCGGATCCTACATGGGGACCGGGCAGCAAGTGATCGTGGAATACCGCCCCGACAATCCCCAAACGGCCCGCATCCCCGGCACCCGCCGGGAGATGTTTGGCTGGGGCGTGGTCTTTGTCATCATTTTTCCCCTCATCGGCCTGGGCTTTCTCTTTTTTGCCCTGCGCCGCAACCTCAAGGCGGTAGACCTGCTCGTCAATGGGTCCTTTGCCCAGGGAAAACTGGAAAGCAAGGCTCCTACCTCCACCAAGGTCAATGAGCAGACCGTATACCGCTACACCTTTTCCTTTGTGGCACCGGAGACCGGACAGACCTATCAGGTTGAGACCCGCACCCACCAGCGCCACCTCGTCGAAGACGAGGAAACCGAACGCTTGCTCTACGCCCCGTCCGATCCCAGCCACGCGGTGATCTACGATACCATCCCTAACGCACCCGCCATCCAGCCGGATGGGGCGCTCGCCCCGCTTTCCCCCCGGCGCCATCTGGCTCTGATCATCCCAGGGCTCGTCCTGCTGAGCCATATCTTATACCTGATGTTCAAGCTGGGCTGATCCTAGAGCCAAATCGTTTCCATGTTCATGTCAAAATTGGCCACGCTTGTTTGCTTGTTGTTGCTGGGGGAATGGGGAATCGGGCTCCCCACAGGGTCCGTCGCCCTGGCGCAGACCTGGCAGACGCCTTTCGAGCGGAGCCAGGGACAGGCCTCAGCCACCTACGCCGAGGCCATCGCCTACTATCAGCGGCTGGCCGAGGCCTATCCCGAAGTACATATAGAAGAAGCCGGTCCCACCGACATCGGTCGCCCGCTACATGCGGTCGTGGTAAGCGATGGGACCTCCTCCAACCCGGCGGATCTCCGCCGGGCAGGAAATCGCATTCTCCTGATTCTGAATGGCATTCACCCCGGCGAGCCCTGCGGCATAGACGCCTCCATGATGCTGGCCCGGGACCTGGTCCAGCAAGCCGAGCTGCAGCCGCTGCTGCAGCGGCTGGCGGTGGTCATCGTGCCAGTGTACAACATCGGTGGGGCCCTGAACCGCGGCGACTGGGCCCGCACCAATCAGGTGGGACCCGTGGCCTATGGCTTTCGGGGCAACGCCCGCAACCTGGACCTGAACCGCGACTTCATCAAGGCTGATAGCCGCAACGCCCGCAGCTTTGCGCGCCTTTTTCACCGCTGGCAGCCCGACCTCTTTATCGACACCCACACCACCAATGGGGCCGATTATCCGGCGGTATTGACCTACATCTATACCCACCCTGACAAGCTGCCCCCCGCCTTAGCGACCTATCAGCAGGAGCGCCTGATCCCGCATATGTCGGCCCACATGGCCGAGGCAGGCATCCCCATCTCACCTTATGTCAATGTATTTGGACGCACGCCCGACGACGGGGGTATGGCGGCCTTTCTGGACCTACCCCGTTACGCCTCGGGCTACGCCGCCCTGTTTCAAACGCTGTCGGTCATCACTGAGGCTCATATGCTGAAGCCCTTTTCAGAGCGGGTTGAGGCAACCTACCACTTTCTGCTGGGCGTGGCCCAGCATATGAATGCCAATCACGAGGCCCTCGCGGCGGCCATCGCCGCCGGGAAAGCCGAGGTTCGGGCCACAGAGCGCTTTGCCATCCACTGGGAAACCGACCGCGAGCGCGTCGACTCGCTGCTGTTTCATGGCTACGAGGGGCGGTATCGGCCCAGTGCGGTCACAGGGCAGCCCCGGCTTTACTATGATCACAGCGCCCCGTATCAGCGCAACATCCCCTATTATCCCTACCTGAAAGAAACGACCCACAGCACCCGACCGGTGGCCTATCTTATCCCCCAGGCCTATCCCGAGCTGGTGGAGCGCTTGCAAGCCAACGCCATCCAGCTGCGCCGGCTCTCTCAGGACACTGTCCTGACGGTGGAGGTCTCCTACATCGACGCCTGGGAAAGCCGTTCTCGCCCCTACGAAGGGCATTTTTTTCATGATAAGGTGACCGTCCGGCGCGACACGCAGGCGATTGCCTGCTACCAGGGGGATTGGGTGGCCTATACCGATCAGTCTGGCGTCGCCTTCCTGATGCATGTTCTGGAGCCGGAGGCCGCCGACTCTTATTTCCGTTGGAACTTCTTTGACGGCATTCTTATGCGGAAGGAGTACTATTCGGCCTATGTGTTTGAGGATGAAGCGGCCGAGATGCTGGCTGAGGACCCCGTCCTCCGGGCCGCCTTTGCGGCCGAGAAAGCCCGGGACTCCGCCTTTGCCGCCAGTCCCTGGCGGCAGCTCACCTATCTGTACGAACACTCCCGCCACAGCGAGCCGACCTATACCCGCTACCCCGTTTACCGCTGGTGGGGGAGCACCGCCCTGCCTCTAGAATAGTTCTTGATATGGCTTCTTCCCCTGAGCAACAAAAAATACAGGCCCTGGAAGCGCAGGTCGCCACCCTCAAGCGACACCTGCAGGATCAGCGGCGCTTTTTGCGGCAGTTCTCCCAACATGCGCCGGCTGCCATTGCCATGTTTGACCGGGACATGCGCTACCTCATGGTCAGCGATCGCTGGCTCGAATCCTATCGCCTGGCCGATCAGGACCTGATCGGCCGCCATCATTACGAGGTCTTTCCCGAGATCCCCGAACGTTGGAAGGCGGTCCACCGCCGCTGTCTGAAAGGCGTGATTGAATCTTGTGAGGGGGACCCTTTTGAGCGGGCCGATGGGCGGCTGGACTACGTAAATTGGGTGGTGGCCCCCTGGTATAAAGAGAATGAGGAGGTGGGCGGCTTGATCTTCTATACCGAAGTGGTCACCGAGCAGGTAGAGGCGCGGCAGCGCACCCGTCAGCTCCATCAGGAGCTGAAAGCCTCGCATCAGCGTCTGGAAGAATACGCGACGGCCATCACCCGCGCCGCCGAGGAACTGATCACCGCCGGCATTGAAGCCGCCGAAAGCCTGAGCGAGCCCAAGCTCGCCGCCAACCCGGAAGCCGTAGGCAGCCAGGGCATGCATCTGGCGGCCAGCCTGCGCCGCTTACGGCGCCTGATCGACGGCCTGCAGGCCTTTACCCAGGTAGGCAACCACACCGGCTACCATACGGTAGACCTCAACACGGTCGTGACGGCCGTCGTCGGGGAGCTGTCTCCCCTGGTAAACAATACCGGCGCCCAGGTCGCCTTTGACCCGCTGCCGGCCGTCACGGCCAATGAGTTTGAGATGATTGCCCTGTTTCAGAACCTCATCGGCAATGCCCTGCTGTATCACGGCCCCGGCCTACCCCGGATACAGGTCAGGGTATCACAGGAGGCGGGCTATTACGTCTTTTCGGTCGAGGACAATGGGCCGGGCATCCCGGCCGAGCTCCACCAGGAAATTTTTCACCTCTTCCGTCGCCAGGATCTGGACCCTGCCCATCAGGGGATCGGCATCAGTCTGCCGGTATGCAAGCGCATCGTCGAAGCCATGGGGGGGCGGATCTGGATCGAAGCCGTGGAAGGCCAGGGTACCAAGGTATTCTTTACCCTGCCCCAGCCCTAGCGCCAAAAAGTCGGGGACCAGGCCTGGCCTTTTCTTGTGCCCATCCGTAAAACGATCCGTAAAAGAAGTGCCATTTAAGTCTGGCATTTCCTAGTTTTGCAAGAATATCTCAACAACCGCCCAGATCATGTCCGATCAACTTTCCTTCCTTAGCAATGCCACGCCGGAGTACATCGACAACCTCTACCAGGCCTACCGGGAAAACCCCGATGCCGTAGATCCGGAATGGAAACGCTTCTTCTCGGGTTTCGAGTTTGCCCTGAGCGTGAACGGGCATGCCAGCCATGCCCCCTCCGCCGCCGCCGAGGTCGGCGGCAAGGTCGGCTCCAAGGAGATCGGCGTGCTCAATATGATCAATGACTACCGCACCCGGGGACACCTTTTTACCAAAACCAACCCGGTGCGGGAGCGGCGCAAGTATACCCCTACTCTGGACCTGTCCAACTATGGTCTGAGCGAAGCCGACCTTGACACCACTTTCCAGGCCGGGGTCGAGCTGGGGATGGGACCGGCCACCCTGCGCGACATTCGCACCATGCTGGAAGAAACCTACTGCCAGGCCATCGGGGCAGAGTTTCGCTATGTCAGGCATCCTGAGATGATCCAATGGCTGCAGACACGCATGGAAAGCACCCGCAACCAACCCAACTTTTCGATTGAGAAAAAAACCCATCTGCTTCGCCGCCTGAATGAGGCTGTGATTTTCGAGAAGTTTCTCGGGACCAAGTTCGTGGGGCAAAAACGCTTCTCACTGGAGGGGGCCGAAAGCCTGATTCCCGCCCTGGATGCGGTGGTAGAAAAAGGGGCCGAGCTGGGCATCAAGGAGTATGTCATCGGGATGGCCCACCGGGGCCGCCTCAATGTCCTGGCCAACATCCTCCGCAAGGAGTACGACGAGATTTTCTCCGAATTCGAGGGGAAAGAGTACGAAAGCTCTGTCTTTCAGGGGGATGTCAAATACCACCTGGGCTTCTCAGCCGACATCAAAACCAGTGCGGGGCGGGACGTACACCTAAGTCTGATGCCCAACCCCTCCCACCTGGAGGCGGTCGACCCGGTGGTCCAGGGATCGGCCCGGGCCAAGATTGATCGCAAGTACGGCGGCGACTCCAATGCCCTGGCTCCCATCCTGATCCACGGCGACGCGGCCATCGCGGCCCAGGGCATCGTCTACGAGGTTATTCAGATGTCGCGCCTGGAGGGCTATAAGACCGGTGGCACGGTCCATATTGTCATCAACAACCAGATTGGCTTTACTACGAACTACCTCGACGCCCGCTCCTCCACCTACTGTACGGATGTGGGGAAGGTGACCCTCTCTCCTGTCTTTCACGTAAATGGAGACGATGTCGAGGCCCTCGTTTATGCCGTCGAGATGGCCATGGAATTTCGGCAGAAATACAAGCGCGATGTCTTTATCGATCTGCTCTGCTACCGCCGTCACGGCCACAACGAAGCCGATGAGCCCGCCTTTACCCAGCCCCTGCTTTACAAGATCATCCGCAAGCATCCCGATCCACGCGAGATTTATTTCCAAAAGCTCCTAAAAGCGGGCAAGGTCGAGGCCGACATGGCCAAGAAGCTGGAGCGCGAATTCAAACAGAAACTCCAGAGCGAGCTGGAAGAATCTCAGGCCCGGGACACCCTGACCCATGCGCCTTATCTGAAAGGCACCTGGGATGGCACCCGGCGGGTGGAAAACGAGGATTTCCTGAAGGCCTCCCCCGAGACAGGCATCGACCTGGAGAACCTGCAGCACATTCTGACTCAGATCAACCATATTCCGGATTCATTTAAGGCCCACAAAAAAATCCTCAAGCTGTTTGGGGATCGGGAAACCATGGTTAAGGAAGACCGTCTCGACTGGGCCTTGGGCGAATTGGCGGCCTATGGCTCCCTCCTCCTGGAAGGCTTTCCCATACGTCTCAGCGGACAGGATTGCCGCCGGGGTACTTTCTCTCACCGCCACTCAATCCTGGTGAGCGAAGACGCCGAGCAAGACTACACGCCCCTCAACCACATCAAGCCCGACCAGCCAGCGCAATTCGTCGCCTACAACTCCCCCCTCTCCGAGTATGGGGTGTTGGGCTTCGAATACGGCTACTCCCTGGCCAACCCGGACAATGTGGTCATCTGGGAAGCTCAGTTTGGGGACTTTGCCAACGGCGCCCAGATCGTCATGGACCAGTATATCTCCAGCGCCGAAACCAAATGGCAACGGATGAGCGGCCTGATCCAGCTGCTGCCCCACGGCTTCGAAGGCCAGGGGCCCGAGCACTCCTCGGCTCGCATCGAGCGCTACCTGGAGCTATGTGCCCGCAAAAACATGCAGGTGGTCAACTGTACGACCCCGGCCAACTTTTTCCACGTACTGCGCCGGCAGATGCACTGGCCATTCCGCCTGCCCCTGGTGGTGTTTACCCCGAAAAAACTCCTTCGCTATCCCCTGGCGGTCAGCAAAATGAGCGAAATGGGCCCGGGAACCCGCTTCCAGGAGGTTATTGATGACACCTATGTGAACCCCAAGGAGGTCAAGCGGGTACTCTTCACCTCGGGCAAGATGTACTACGACCTACTTGAGCAGCAGCAAGCCGATGAGCGCAAGGACGTCGCCATCGTACGGGTGGAACAGCTCTACCCGGTGCCGGTCGTGCAACTGCGCGATGCGATCTCCCGCTACGACCAGGCCAAAGAGTGGTACTGGGTGCAGGAAGAGCCTCGGAACATGGGCCCCTGGAACTTTGTCCTGCGGGTGATCACGGATGTGGACCTGAAGTATCTCGGCCGCAAACCCAGCCCAAGTCCGGCCAGTGGCTATCACCGTCAGCACGTGTTAGAGCAGGAAGAAATCATTCAGGAAGCGTTTGGTATGCGCTAAGCGAAACCTTGAGGCGACCATAGCCTTGTCATAAATAACGATCTTGCACGCCTCTCCGGCGAGAGGCGCGCGGCTGCCCGACGGGCGGGGGCATATGTTTTCTTGCCTCAGGCAGAACAAATACCCTTTCCTTTCGGTTATGAACGCACTCTCGTATCCCATAGGGTACCTCATCCAACCCCCAGACTCCGATCCCCATGAAAGTTGAACCGGGAAACCTGCTGGCCCAGGTAAACGTGCCTGCCGACCTGCGCAAGCTATCGCCTGAAGAACTCTTTCCGTTCACGCAGGAGTTGCGTGACTTCCTCATTTCCACCGTTTCTGTCAACGGCGGGCACTTCGGCGCCAGCCTGGGTGTAGTAGAGCTGACGACCGCCCTGCACTACGTCTACAACACCCCTTATGACCAACTGGTATGGGATGTGGGACATCAGGCCTATGGCCATAAGGTCATTACCGGTCGTCGCGATCAATTTCACACCAACCGTCGCTACGGTGGGATCTCCGGCTTTCCCAAGCGCTCAGAATCGGAGTATGACACCTTTGGGGTGGGCCACTCCTCCACCTCCATCTCAGCGGCGGTAGGCATGGCCGTGGGTGCCCGGGCCAAAGGCGAGGACCGGAAGGTGGTGGCTGTCATCGGGGATGGCGCCCTGACAGGCGGGATGGCATTTGAAGGCCTGAATCACGGAGGCTGGGAAAAAGCCGACCTCCTCGTTGTCCTCAACGATAACAACATGTCGATCGACCCCAACGTGGGGGCGCTCAAAGAATACCTCACCGATCTCACTACCTCTGGCACCTACAACAAGCTACGTGATGAGCTATGGCGCCTGCTGGGAAAACTGGAGAAGTTTGGTCCCACGGCGCGCGCGATCGCGCGCAAGCTGGAGGTCGGCCTCACTGCCGCCACCAATCCCGGCATGCTGTTCGAGGCCCTGGGCTATCGCTACTTCGGGCCCATTGATGGGCACGACATCAACCATCTGGTGCGGGTACTGGACGATCTGAAAAAGATCCCTGGTCCCAAGCTGCTACATTGTGTGACCGTCAAAGGAAAAGGCTTTGAGCTGGCTGAAAAAGACCAAACCAAATGGCATGCCCCCGGGCTCTTTGACAAAATCACCGGCGAAATCCTCAAGTCGCCTTCTACGGAACCTCAGCCCCCCAAATACCAGGATGTCTTTGGGCATACGATAATCGAACTCGCCAAGCAGGACGAGCGCATCATGGGGGTTACCCCCGCCATGCCTAGCGGTTGTAGCCTGAAATACATGCTGGCCGAGATGCCCGACCGCGCCTTTGACGTAGGCATCGCCGAGCAGCATGCGGTCACCTTCTCCGCTGGCCTGGCTACACAAGGTTTCAAGCCCTTCTGCAACATCTACTCCACCTTCATGCAGCGGGCCTACGATCAAGTGATCCACGACGTGGCGATCCAGAAGCTGCCGGTTGTTTTCTGTCTCGATCGCGGCGGTCTCGCCGGCGCCGATGGGGCCACCCACCAGGGTGCCTTTGACCTTGCCTACTTCCGCTGTATTCCCGAGCTGGTGGTGGCGTCTCCTATGAATGAGGCCGAATTGCGCAACATGATGTACACGGCTTCTAAGTGGGAGAAAGGGCCTTTCTCCATCCGCTACCCGCGTGGCAAAGGCGTCATGGTCGACTGGCGCACCCCTATGAGCGAAATATCGGTAGGCACCGGCCGTAAAATCCGCGAAGGAGAGGAAGTCGCCATCCTCACCCTCGGCCATCCAGGCAACTTTGCCGTCAAGGCCTGTGCAGAACTGGAGGCCGAAGGGCTCAATCCCGCTCACTATGATATGCGCTTTGTCAAGCCCCTCGACGAAGCCATGCTGCATGAGATTTTCCAACGCTTCCAGAAGGTTGTAACCGTCGAAGACGGCGCCTTGATGGGCGGCTTTGGCTCGGCCGTGCTAGAGTTTATGGTAGACCACGGCTACCAGGCCAAGGTACGTCGCCTCGGCATTCCCGACCGCTTCATCGATCACGGCGAACAAAAAGAGCTGTGGGCCGAGTGCGGCTATGACAAAGATGCCATCGTCGCCACAGTGCGTGAGTTGGTGACCGAGAAGAGCGTAGTGTAATTGTCAGGGAAAGTCCTTTACCGGCATAGTCCTTTTTGTCTATGGCACAAGCAACCTTTGGCAACGGCTGCTTCTGGTGTACCGAAGCGGTCTTCCAGCAGCTGGAAGGCGTATCCCAGGTGGTGCCTGGCTACGCTGGTGGTCATGTCAAGAATCCATCCTATAAAGAGGTATGCACCGGCAATACCGGCCATGCCGAAGTCCTGCGGATCGAATTTGATCCGGAGGTCATCTCCTACGAAGAGCTGCTGGAGGTCTTCTGGCGTACCCACGATCCCACGACCCTGAACCGGCAGGGAAATGACGTCGGTACGCAGTACCGCTCTGTGATTTTCTACCACGATGACGCGCAGCGCCTCGCCGCCGAAGCCTCCAAGGCGGCGGCCCAGGAATCCGGCCTTTGGCGAGATCCTATCGTGACGGAGATTACGCCGCTAAACAACTTTTACCCCGCCGAAGACTACCATCACAATTATTTCAACAACAATCCCGGCCAGCCCTACTGCATGTTTGTGGTAGGTCCCAAGGTGAGAAAATTCCGGGATGCCTTTGCCTCCAAACTCAAGGAGGACTATCGGTAGACTTCTTCCCCATCAGCAAACGCCCACTGATCATTCGTCGGTGGGCGTTTGACATTGAAAAACAGCCTTTTGGAGTAAGAGTTTAGGCCAATGAGCCGCCAACTATCGGCATCACCGTGGCATTGTGTATATTTGGAATCCCCTTTCCTCACAGCCCACCCTTGTATTTCCCCCCTAGTGATCCATAGTCCTATGCGCTACCTGATCTGGCTGGGCCTCTTTTGGCTGGCCACTACCCCACTTTTCGCCCAGGAGGGCGGCCGTCTGGCTTTCAAGCAATTTGCCGACTTCCAGGGAACCACCACCCTTATGGTCCTCTATGACGATGCGCCGGCCTACAACCAGGCTCTCCGCGCCGCTGTCGCGGCGCATTGGTCGCTCACCCCGGTGCAGTTTATTCAGGAAAAAGAAATCGCCAAGTACGCCAATGACACGCGCTACTCCATGCTGGTGCGCGACCATTCCGAGAAGAGCCATAGCCGGGTAACCGGCACGACCGTCATTCGCCGCAACCATCTGGCCCTCTACGTCTGTGGCAAAGGGCCAGATCTGAAAAACTACGGCGGCAAAGCTGCCGTCACCCAGTTTGAGTTTGCCGACATCAACGATGTGGCGAGCTATGCCCCCAAACTCCCCGCCCTGATCGGGGCTATGCACAGCTACCTTACCTTTCTGAGCGAGGAAAAGATCACTGAGGACAACCACGACAAGAAACTCGAGTACTTCCGCAATGCCGATGCCGGCAAGCTAAGCGGCATGACCCTCTACCTGCTCAACAGCGACCTGCCCGAGGCACTACGGGACCCCAACCAACTGCTGAAGCAGTATCCCTACGACTTTGAAATCGTCAATGCCGACCTCTTCGGTCAGGCGATGCGAGAAAACCGCACCGACGCGGCCTTTCTCCATCTGGGCCCCCAGGCGGAGGATGTCTACGTACTTACCGCCCAGGGCAAGCCGCTCTATCACGCCCATCCCGGCCTGCGGGAAAACCTGGAAGCCCGCGACTTTGCCCATATCGCCCATCAGGTAGCCAACCCGCCCGAGGCTCCGCTAAGCTTCATGGACCGGCTACGCAAGCTTTTTGGGGGTAAGCGTCAGGCCGAAGGCTAAACGAGGCCGACATGTCCCTGCTGCATCTGCCTGAGGACTTCATGCATTATGTCTGGCGCACCCTGAGCCTGGAGGTGCGCCAGCTGCGCACAACCCTTGGCCTACCGGTGCAGATCATCCAGCGCGGGCACTGGAACCACGATCAGGGCCCCGACTTCCTCGAAGCAGAACTGCGCATCGGGGGCATGACCTGGCACGGTGCCGTGGAGATGCACCTGCGCAGCGAAGACTGGTATCATCATGGACATCAGGATGACCCCGCCTACAACGGGGTCATTCTGCATGTGGTGCTGTCGCCCGGAAGCCGGCCCGTATGCCGGGCCGACGGGACCGAGGTCCCTGAACTGGATCTGAGTCCGGCCCTAGTCCCTGGCCTGGCCGAGCGCTACGACCGGATCCGGCTCTCCCAGACCCGCATCCCCTGCGAGGAACTCGCCGGGCAGGTGCCGGCCTTTCATCGCCGGGCCTGGCTACAGCGCATGGCCATGGAGCGCCTTTCTCAGAAAGCCGCTACCCTGCAGGCGCGCCTGCAAGCTGAGGTACAGGACTGGGAGCAGGTCCTCTGGGAAGAGCTGATGGCCATGCTGGGCGGCCCCGTCAACGGGGACGCCTTCCGCACCCTGGCTGCCTACTTACCCTTTCGCCTGCTGCGGAGCTACCGTAAACCAGAAGAATGGGAAAGCTGGCTCTTTGGCGGTGCAGGCTGCCTGCACGGCGCCATGCCCGATGCCTACTTTTCTACCCTGCAGGCGCAGTGGCGCTTTCTCCAACAAAAACACGCCTGGCCCGATCCGAGTCCCGTGCCGCTGCGCTTCCTGCGCCTGCGACCGGCGGCCTTTCCCACCCTGCGCCTCGCGCAGGTGGCGAATTGGCTGGCGGCGAACCCCGGGCTGATTGACCTGCTGCAACCCGAGCAGTGGTCCGATTTTCTCGGGCAGCAGATTGGCACCACCCCCTACTGGGATCAGCACTACCGCCCCGGCAAGCCGGGCAGTGCCCGCCCCAAGCGTCTGGGTCGTGCCCAGAAGCAGGTCCTGATCTCCAATGTCCTGTTGCCCCTCAGCTATCTCTATCATCAGGCCCATGGCCGCCCTGACCCGGCCAGCCTGCTGGAAGCAGGGCTTATGGCCCTCGCTCCGGAAGAAAACCGGCATACCCGCGCCTTCACCCAGCTAGGCTGGGACAATACCCATGCCTTTGACTCACAGGGGCTTATCCAGCTAAAAAAGCAGTATTGCGATGCCCAGCGCTGCCTGGAATGCGGCATTGGTCATCAGGTCCTGAAGCGCGGAAGCTGATGACTCACCCGGCGTCCTCTCCCTGCCAGATTTCCCAGGCACGCTCTGCCTGATAGATCAGCATATCCATGCCGTTCACCACCCGGGCACCTTGGGCCCGGGCCTGTGCCATCAGCAGGGTCTCGGCCGGGTTGTATACCAGGTCAAATACCCGATGGTCGGGACCCAGCGCCTCGTAGGGCAGCGCCGGACTACTACCCGTATCCGGATACATGCCCAGGGGCGTGGTATTGATGATGAGGCGAAAATCGGCCAGGTTTACATGGGGGAGGGCGGCATAACTCAGTTGATGATTTCCTTGCGGGGCGCGGGAAACCATCTGCCAGTGCATATGCCAGCGGGTTTCCAGAACATAGGAAACCGCCTTGGCGGCCCCGCCCGTACCCAAAATCAAAGCCGAAGTGGGCTCCTCGCCTTGCAAGAAGGCGTGAAGGGATCGCTCAAAGCCATAAATATCGGTATTGTGCCCAACCAGTCGGTCCCCTTCCCGGCGGATGGTGTTGACCGCCCCGACAGCCTCAGCCTCTGGAGAGAGGTCACTGAGGTAGGGCAGGACCCGTTCCTTATAAGGAATGGTCACATTTAGACCTCTCAGGTCAGGGTAGCGGTCCAGGAGATCGGGCAAACCCGAAACACTGGGCAATTCATAGAGGTCATAGCGCGCTGCGATCCCTTCCCGAGCAAATTTTTCCGTAAAAAATCGCTGGGAAAAGCTGTGACCGAGCTTGAGCCCAATCAGGCCATACTGAGCAAGAGGCGTAGACATCGCCAGCTATCATTAGAGGTGCATGCGTTTGAAGAGGGCTTCCGGAATATGGCGAATGATGAGCATGATGTAGCGCCACATCCAGCGCGTGTAGAGGACCGAGCGCCGGCGGCGCCAGGCCCGGTACACCGCCCGGGCCACCTGCCCGGGC
>RFHL01000970.1 GCA_003696875.1 Bacteroidota bacterium
CCGCTGGCCAGCGGAGCCGGGTCAGGAAAGAGACTGTAGTTGTACAGACGATACTGGTCGGCACGGGTTCCCCCGAAGAGGATCTCATTGGTGGCTCGCAGCTCAAAGGCCAGTTCGAAATAACCGCCCGGCAGCCGGGCGTAGGTACCTTCCCCTTCGATGGCAATCACGTAGCTGTTACCGCTTGTCGAGGCCACCACCAGGTCCTGTGGAATCACGAGCACTACGCCCTGATCCGGATTGTCCCCGCCTTCGGGATAGAACTCCAGCGCCTCGGGGATGTTGAAGCCAGGCGAGTTGGCCGATGAAGTGGATTCATTGTTAAACCAGCGCTTGAGCCCAAAGCTATTGGTGGTATTGCCCGCATTGGGCGAATTGAAGCCGATGCGGAAGGCGTGATGGTAGATGTCGTCCGTCGTGTCGGGCGTCCCCAGGTCGTCGTACAGCACGGCCTGAGGGTGATCAGCCGGCACCTCGACAGGATAGGTAAATGCGAAGAAATCCTGCCAATCACAGACCGTATCCGCATTGAAGTCAAACCAGTTGGTCCCATAGGTGCGGTAAAAGGGATCGCTGAGATCGTAAAACGCCGCTGCCGTCTGCACGCTGTTGTCACGATCCACCAGCGGGGGACGCACCACACTCACCGCCTCGCTGCCGACGAGGGTATAGCCCGGGACCTCGGCCAGCCGCAGGCGCGCCTCATAGCTCAGAGCATCCTGCGTCAGCGCCTCGGTGAGGGTCAGGGTATAGCGAATCGCCTCCGGTTCGTAGGCTGTGGCCGCCACCGCCAGCCCAAAGGCTGACTCGATCCGAAACAGGCTGTCAGGCAATTCGCCCGGCAGGTAGCCGGCCGGAAAATGCACGGCAAAATCATGGGTTTCGCCCTGGTTGCCACTCAGCTCAATCCGGTTTTCCGACAGCTGATAGGTCGGATCCAGCTCCCCCAGGGTAATGGAGAGGGTACGGCCGTTGGCCTCGGCCGTGGGACTCCCCAACTGCACCTCCGGACTGCTGACCGCCGTGAGGGCCAGCTCGATGGTCGCGCCGCTATCAGCCGGCCAGCGCTCTTCAAAACGCAGGTAGACCGTATCCACCGGCTCCGTCCGGCTTAGGGTCAGCTGCCCACTCGCCGGGCTCAGCGAAAAGCCCGCGAAGGTCCCCGCCACCGTGGCCGCAATGTCTACTGTCACCTCGGTGACGGATGCCCCCTGTCCCAGGCTCATTGCCACCGGAATCGCCAGCTCGGACAGCTTCTCGTGGGTGTAGGTCTCCACCGGCAGCAGGCCGGCATTCACCTCACCGGGACTCAGCGGCCCCCCGTCCCCATCCACCAGCAGCCAAAAGCGCACATGGCTGGGCCCATCAAAGAGCTCTTCCCCCAACTGCCGATCCCCCTTACACGCCATCAGCGCTAGCAAGGGCAAAAGCAGGCATAGGTTCAGATAGAAATTCCGTTTGGATTGCATAACCATATCGACATTTGTGAGGTGTAGCGGGTGCCGCGCCTATGCGGTGCTTGCCGAAGCATCTCAAAGCAACCGAGCAAGCCCCTCCCCGGGCTGCGAGCAAAGCCTACCTCTCGCTTTTCGCCTCTCGCTTCTCAATATCCCACATCAATACCCCTCATTCTGCACCAGATTGGCATTCAGGTCCAGGCTGCGCTGCGGGATCGGCAACACAAAGAAGGGCGAAGGATAGCTGAGTTCGCAGACCGTTGCGATACAATCTTCCCCGCGCGCCACTGCCTGCCCATAGCGGCCCAGATCGTAAAAATAATGCCCCTCAAAACACAACTCCCGCCGCCGTTCCAGCAGGATTTCGGCCAAGAGGTCGATTCCCGTCGCCAGGGGCGGCTGCCCCATCCGCGCCCGCAACGCATCCAGCGCGGCCCGCGCCGGGGCCTCATTGGCCTGTCGCGCCGCCGCCTCGGCCTGGATCAGATACAGCTCACTCAGCCGCAGCACCGGATTGCCCGTAGGTCCCTGCAGCTTCAGAGTAAAAAAGTATGGCCGGGGAAATTCCCCCAGGGCATCGATCGTCTGAATCTCCACCACCTCATAGAGGCTATCGCCTCGCACATCGCCGGCGGCAAAAGCCGCCCGCAGATCCGCCGAGGCGACATAGTCGCCATAGGAGCCGGGGGCCGTGTAGTCATAGAAGGCCGATACACTGCTGCCGATGTTGCCATCGCCATCCACGGCCGGGCTCAGCTCCAGGATTGTCTCACTCAGCGGGGCCACCGGCGCCGCCCACTCCGCCACATACTGATCGCCGGGCGTCAGGCTCAGGCCACTGTTGTTGATCACATCGCTGGCCGCATCATAGGCCAGCGGCCAGTCCTCGGCATAGAGGGCCACCCGGGCCCGCAGCGCCTGTATGGCCGTGCGCGAAAAATACGAATAGACCGGACCACTCAGCACCGGTGTCTCGGTGCCCAGGCTGTGCGCCTGCGCCAGGTCGGCAAGCAAGCCTGCGTATACCTCCCCCACCGTCGCCCGGGCCGGGTACGGCCCGCCGATGGGGATGGTTGTGGTCACATAGGCCACCCCCGGATGCGACGCATCGGGCGTATAGCCATAAGGCTGCCCGTAGAGCCGTACCAGCAGAAAATGCACCAGACTACGGATCGCCAACACCTCGGCCTTGAGCTGATCGATCTTGCCTGCCGGGGCATCCGGCACGGCATCCACCCGCTCCAGGAGCAGATTGGCCTGGCCGATCACGGCATAGGCTCCTTCATAAAAAAACTCCATATCGCTCTCAAACGCCTGATCCTGAAAGCCATACAGATTTTCTACCGCGATGGGGACCGTCAACTGCCCTTGTCGGCTACCCAAGGTCGCCGGGGTAAAGGTCAGATTGCCGCCTTGTAGGTCGGCATACACATGAAAGGCCTCCAGGCTCATCAGATCGGCCAGCTCCGAGTAGGTCCCGTTCAAGGCCGCCTCAAAGCCCGCCCAATCCGACAGCAGCTCATTGATCGAGGTCTGATTGCCTGGCTCCTGCTCCAGAAAGCCCGCGCAGCCCGGCCCTAGCAGGCCCAGCAGCACCAGCAAGACCACCCTGGTTTGCACCCGTAGCATTCTGAGAAATTCCATGCCCCAAGATGCCGCTTTTCTTTCTTTATGCAAAACCCGGAGAAGGAAAGGGCGTGCCGGCTCCGGGCCCCCGAGGGACCCTTCGCCGTCCGGTGCCTGCGGAGTTCCGTCCTGCGGACCCGCTCCCGCCAAGCGGGAGCGGCCCTCCGGCTCCGTCACGCCGCCACCTGCCATCGCTGCCACCTTTTCCCTATCTTTGTCCCAAATCCCACCTGCTCCATGCTTCGTTTGCTTGTTTTCCTATCCCTCCTCTGGGCCGGTCTGTCCCTGCCCCTGAGTGCCCAGGGCGACCGTACCGACTGCCGGCTGCAGCCCGAAGACCTACGCCCCCTCATCGCCCGCTTCAACCCCTACTTTGCCGATCACCGCTGGGTGGCCGCCAGCCAGATGGAGATGGCCCGCATGGGTGCACACCGCCTTCTGCTCATCACCCAGGACGGCTGTAAGCGGCACCACACCACTTTTTCCCTCATCATTGATCCCGAAGCGGTGGGGCAGGGCTACGCCTTCTGGCTCGACGAGATGAAGGCCCTCATGCACAAGGTTTACTGGGAAAACGATACCTACAGCATCTTCGGCCCCGAACTCGAGGCCCAGTTCGAGGACAAGCTCCGCACCTACGGCATAGGCGAGCGCTTCAACTTCCCCATCGGTACCCGCAACTTCATCTGCGAGGTGCGCCTCGACCCTCAAAAAGGCGGAAAGCTCACCATCGAGATGGTAAGCTTTCTCTTCAAGGAAGAAGTACGCCAGCGCCGCGCCGGCATCCCCGACACCGAGGACCACGGCTGGGAAGGCAGCGAGGGGCGGCGCTAGGCCGTGCTAGTTGCAACCACAGTCGCACCCGCCGCAATCGCAGTCACCACAGTCACAGCCCCCACAACAGTCGGCCCCGTCGCAGCAGTCGACCCCACTGCAGTCGCAATTTCCACCGGCCGATGCCGCCGCCACCAGCAGGAGCAGCACCGTCAGGAGAATCAGCACCAGAAAGGCACCGGAGATAATCCCCAGGATGATAAAGATCCAGTGCCACCAGGGACGATCCTTGCTGAAGAAACGCCTCAGCCAACCTTTCTTGGGCGGCTCATCGGAGGGCTTGCAGCTACGACGCGCCTTGCGGTCCATCCAGCGGCCGGCCGCTACGGCCCCCGTGAGGCTCCCGGCGCCTGCCACCGAGGCCCATAGCCAGTTCAGGTCCGGGGTCATCTCTGGGGCAGCGGCGGCCCCCAGCAGGTGGGTTCCGCCCAGCATCAAGACGCCCACCGCAAAGGTCACCAATGCCACCCGCCGCTCCTGCGGCGGCAGGAAGTCCTGGGCCCAGCGGACGGGCACGCCCAGGCGGCGGCCCAAACCGGGCAGAGTGGCCCGGCTCATCTCCTCGCGCAGGGCTGCAGGCAACGGCCGGCAGCTCGCCTGCGGATGCAGGGCCGCCGCCACATTCAATCGAATTTTGGCTTGGTAGTAGGCCCGCCGGGCGGCGGGTAGTGGCAGCTCCCCTAGCTCGGAGGCTACCGCCTCCGCCTGTTGCTCCAGCCAGGCCTGGATCTCAGCGGTGGCGGCCGCCACCGGCTCAGGCCCCCCATAGGCGGTCAGCAGGGCATTGAACTGGCCCCTGGTCTGGTCCTCTTCCCGGTCGGTCCAGGCG
>RFHL01000971.1 GCA_003696875.1 Bacteroidota bacterium
CCCAAGAGCACGACACGTTTGACCTGCTTGAGACTGGTCACAGAAAATTCCATGCCGATGGTAAAAAGCAATAGGATCACGCCGATCTCAGCCAGCACCTCCACCTCGTGTTCGGCGTGCACCAGACCGAATCCGTGCGGACCGGCCAAGGCTCCCGTGATCAGGAACCCGACGATGGATGCGATGCGCAGCCGGTGACACAACAAGACAACCAGCACGGAAAGCGCAAGAATGATCACGATGTCGCTGAAAAGCTGCAGAGTACCCACCCGATTCTCCACCATGGTGTCGTCATTTATTCCAACCCGTTTCCTGCCGGGGCAGGCTCGAACGCTCGGCTTCGTTATTCTTCCCACGCAAAGCCCGCCGATCCGGCTCCGGCCATCGCGCACAGCCCGAGCGCAGCATCGAATGGCTCCGATCGCCCCCGAACCCGGAATGCCATCTTCGAAGCTTACCCGGCCTGCAGGTTCGCTGTCCACTCGCAAGCCGCTGCGTGTGCCGCGGGAAGACTCCTGACTCCCATGGTGACATCAGGTCTGCACGCGCATCCGCTTCGCGGCAGCCCGGAAAAACAGCAAATAATTCTGTTGGCAACAAATAAATTGTCCGGTTTTTGTAGCAAATGGATTGTCCGATTTGAGAGGCCATTTCACAAAGCACCGGAGGGTTCTTAGAGCCAGGTGATGCTGTGAAGTTCATGGCCCTCATCCTTGCCAAAATGATCTCAGCTGTTACAACCCAAACACCCACCCGGAGGATAGGGCTCTGCTGGAGAGCACCCCGAGCGCCGAGGTGGGCAGGTGACGGAGGGGCGGGGCCTTGCGGTCCCGTCTTTTTTTCCCCAGCCCCTCCCGAGCCTGCAAAAGCGAAAAACTCATGGGGGTTTGGGGGTGTCCCCCATCTCCAATGCACCCTACCTATGCCACTGACGGACATACGCCCTTTCCAACCCATGGGCTGCCATCACCGTGAAAGGAAGCCAGCCGCCGAGGTCCATGAAACACTGCAAGGGTTCCATCCGGATAGCGGTGAACCCGCACGCGGACCTTCACATAGTGCATTCGATACTTGTCGGCAGGAATCTGAAGCTTGAGCCCCTCAAACAATACACAGTTATCCTTGTTCACGGTCCGTTCATGTTGTTCGCAAAGAATGTCCCCAAGATCCGGTCCCACATAGGGCACGAAAGCGGAGCCCTGTTCCGGGGAGGGCTTGGCAAATTCTTTATTGAATGCAGGAAGATATACCTCCTGCAGATAACGATTCGCCGCTTCCATGCTGGTGATCTCGTGCATGGCCAATTCTTTGGGCAACCGCTCTTGATGGGTCTTAAACATCCTCTCGCAGCGCCCCCTGGCCTCGGGTGAATAGGCCGCGATCATCGAGATGTTGAGTTGCTTCATGGCACGGCCGAACTGGGTGAGCTTGGTCTTGTCCACTTTTCCCCCGGCTCTGGGCGTATACCAGTAGTGGCTGCCTCGGTCGGTATACAGGCTCAAGAAAAGTCCCCTTTTCTCAATGACTTCCTTGGTGGCCTGGAAGCTGCTTGCCGTGCCTTCCTCCTGCACAAAAAACATCGAGTAGTGCTCATTGGTCGCATCATCCAAGGTGATGATCAGATCCCACTGCAGCCCCGCAACCCACTGATGGGGGCTGCCGTCTTGGTGGATCAACATACCGGGCCACGGAGCTCGTGCTCGCCTTTTCCTATGTTTGCCTTTGCCTGGTGCCTTGGCAATCAGACCCGCTTCCTGAAGGCGGCATTTGACCCAGGTATAGCTGCGCTTACCGCCGTCTCGCCGGTACCAGGAATAAAAGTGCTTGGCATTCCAGCCCCGGTGGTTGTCCTTGTATTTGTCGAGAAGCTCCATGACTTCGTGCACGGGAGCACGTCGGTGCGACTCCCGTCCAAGACGCTTGTCGATCAGCCCCTCGGCCCCGCTGTGCTCATAACGATCCACGTAACGGCGGAATGTCCGCGTGCTCATCCCCAACAACCGAGCAGCTTCATCCTGAGTCAATCGCTTGCTCTGCCAATTCCCATAAATTTCCTCAAACTGCATCTTGCGCATCTCCTGCAGCAGCTCCGTGCGTCTCATTGGCGCCCTCCTTGAACCACCAATGAGAACCGGACAGTTTATGTGCTACAAGAGCGGACATTCTATTTGCTCCTAACAAAACAGCAAATAATTCTTGACTAAATCTATTGCATAGAATTATATGCAATCAACAGTGAGGTATTCAGAATGATCGACGAAATCAACTGGAAGATTCTTAAAATTCTTCAAGAGAAAGCGCGCATCCCCAATGTCGAGGTGGCGCGCCAGGTTCACATGGCGCCTTCGGCCGTGCTCGAACGCATCCGTAAATTGGAAAAGCAGGGGATCATCGACGGCTACGAGGTGGTGCTCAACCCGGAGCGGTGCGGCCGCAGCCTCATGGCCTTCGTCCAGGTGAGCTGCCGGGGAGGCAGCGAGAGCGCGGGGCTGGGGGAGGCGCTGGCGGCCATCGCCGATGTTTTGGAAGTGCATTACATGGCGGGAGAAGACGGCTACATGCTCAAGCTTCGGGTCAAAGACGCCGCCGCCTTGAGTCGGGTGTTGCGCGAGCAGATCCAGGCGCTGCCGGGCGTGGAAGCCACACGCACCTGGGTCGCCCTGGAGACTTTCAAAGAAACCATGCGGCTTCCCTTGGACGACATCCAGGATGACGGCAGCGACTGAGCCATTTATGAAACGATCGTGACGCCGGTATCGGCATGCGGATGCCGGCCGAAGAGGAACCAACCATGCCCATGAGCGAAACGTTCACCCGCAGGCTTTCTCCGCTGTTGCCGGAGATTGCCGACGTCTTCGGCACCCCATTTCACATCTACGATGAAAAGGGCATTCGCGACACGGGAGCGAAGTTGCAACAGGCCTTTGCCAGAGCCCCGGGGTTTCGCGAATACTTTGCCGTCAAGGCCCTTCCCAACCCGAAGATCCTCGAGATCATGCGGGATTTGGGGTTCGGCTTCGACTGCAGCTCCATCGTGGAGTTGATGCTGTCGCGCCAGGTCGGTGCCCGGGG
>RFHL01000082.1 GCA_003696875.1 Bacteroidota bacterium
AGACAATGCCTACCACAGCTGGGGCGGCACCTCGGCTTCATCTCCTATCGTGGCGGCTGCCGTAGCCCTGACCCAGGCGCATTTCCCGCACTACTCGGGTTTCCAGGCGGCCCAGCGGGTACGTATCACCGCCGACGATGTCTACGCTGTCAATCCCGGCTACCGGTATAAGCTGGGCCAGGGCCGGGTAAATATGTTTCAGGCGCTCAGCGCGCCGGCCCTGCCGGCGATCCGGATCGAGGAGGGACATATCTTCGATCAGGATGGCGATCAGGCCTTTGCTGCCGGTGATACGCTGGTGCTGAACATGGACTTCCGAAACCACCTCGACAGCGCGCAGGCGCTGCAGGTGCGCATCCGCATCCCTAGCTTCTACCAAAATTACATTGAGGTCCTGGACTCCGTTCACACGCAAGGCGTGGTCGGAGCCATGGAAGGCTTTGCCTCGGGCGATGCCCTCCGCATCCGGCTGAAACCCGGTATTTCGGAGGATTTCCCCCTGGCCATCCAGTTTCACTATCAAGACCCTGTCCTTGGGTACCAAGACTTTGAGGTGTATGAGTTCTGGGTCAATGCCTCCTGGCTGAATGTAACGGCCAACCACCTGCACACCACCCTCACCAGCCGGGGCAACATCGGGTTTAACGACTTCATTTTCCAACAGCAAGGGTTGGGGTTACGCTATAAGCAGCGACGCAATGTCCTCTTTGAGGGGGGCTTCCTCGTGGGGACCAACTCACTCCAGGTATCGGACCACATCCGCAACCTTAGTAGCCGGGACAGCGACTTTCTGGTTTTGGCACCCATTGAGCAGGTAGAGATGGCCCCCATTGCCGACTTTGAGGCGAGCACCCGATTCAACGATGAGACGGCTCTGGTCCCTCTGGGCGTAGAGGTCGATTGCCGCGCCTTTGCCTTTAGCGACTCCGCCTATCGGGATTTCATTCTCCTGCGTTACATCCTGACCAATACCGGGCCTTCCCCCATTACCCCCGTCTACGCCGGGCTGTTTGCCGACTGGGACATCGCCCCCTACTTTTCCCGAGGCAATCTCGTTACCCGCAATGCCTGCAGCTATGATCTGGGCCGAAAGTTGGTGTATGCCTTTGACCGTACCGGGGCAGATCCCACCTACTACGGCATGAGTCTGCTCAGTTCGCAGGCCTTCCGCTCCTACGTCGTATCCCAGCCCAGCTCTTTCTTTTTCAATGGGGCGGGCAAATTCCAGGCGCTGAGTAATGTCCCCAGCGCCGCTACGGCCACCGCCGGCCTCAGCGACGATGGCGTGGATCTGATGCAGTTCATCAGTGGGGGGGTAGGCACGATGAACGCCGGTCAATCCGACACCCTGGTCTTTGCTCTGTTGGCTCAGGATGACCTGGCAGGGCTCTTTCAGGCCCAAACCCAGGCCGCCGAGGCTTACCGCTGCCGGGTTCGGGGCGAGGGGCCCAACACCCCTTTTGCCCTGAGTGACAGCCTCCTGCCTCCGGGCCAATCCCTCCAGCTCACCGACCAAAACCCGGGGGCTGACAGCTGGAGCTGGGATTTTGGTGATGGCAACACCGCCACGGGCGCCACGGCGACCCACACCTATGCGGCTGCCGGCACCTACAGCCTAAGCCTCGTGGTGACGCGAGCCAGCTGCACCGAGCGCCATACGCGGACGCTCACCGTCACCGGCACCAACGCCCTGGCTGATGCGGCTGTCGGGCCCCGAGTACGCCTTTTCCCCAATCCCTCCCGCGGTCATATGACCGTGGAGACCCAGGTTCCCAGTCCCATCAGGCTGCGCCTGACCGACCTGCAAGGTCGGGTTCTCCAGGCTGGGCCGCTGCCCCTGCAGGGGCAGCGCGGACAGGTTTCCCTAGACGGCCTAGCCTCCGGGGTGTACCTCCTCCACCTGCAAGGGGCAGGCTGGCAAGAGGTCCATCAGGTCTACCTGCTACCCTGACAGCTGTCAGGCCAGCGCCCGAAAGTAGGCAATCACATCATCGAGAATGGCCTCCAGGTCATACTCCAGCTCATAGTCTCCCAGAGTCGTCTTGAGCTTGGTAATGTCGGCGGTGCGCCGGTTCATGTCCTCATAGCCAGGGCCGTAGACCTCTTCATAGGACTTGTGCACAATCCGGGAACGGCTGTTGGTGCGCTTGATCACCCGCTCGGCCAGTTCATTCATCGTCACCTCGAATGGATTCCCCACATTGAACTCTTCTCCGACCCCCTTGCCAGTAAACATAAGGCTGGTGATGGCCCGGATGGCATCGTTGACGTGCATGAAGCTGCGCCGCTGCTCCCCGGTCCCAAAAATGACCACATCCTCATCCTTGATCGCCCGCGAGACAAAGTTGGGAATCACCATGCCATAGTTGAAGAGCTGACGGGGGCCTACGGTGTTAAAAAAGCGGGAAATCACCACCTCGGTCCCGTACTCCTTATGGTATGCAAAAGACAGAAATTCATCCATCGCCTTGGTATTGGCGTAGGCCCAGCGATGGTTGCGGGTGGAACCCTCTACCCGGTAGTCATCTTCCCTGAGCTTGCGCTCACCAGTGGGATCCAGGAAGTCGAGGCTACGGCCATAGATCTCCGAGGTAGAGGCCATCAGCACCCGCTTCTTGTGGCGGTTCACCAGTTCCAGGATAAGGTCGGCCCCCCGGATGTTGTCGAGGATGGTCATCACCGGATTGTCCATGATATACTTGACCCCCACTGGCGCAGCGAGGTGGTAAAGGTGATCACACCAGGGAATGAGCGCTTCCAGTGCCTCTCTCCGGCAGACTGTATCTTCGACAAACTCAAAATCTGGATTGGACATGATGTCCTGCAGGTTGTCGAGGCGGCCGGTGGAGAGGTTATCGATGACCTTGACGGAATGGCCCTGCTGAAGGAGAAAATCGGCCAGATTGGAACCAATGAACCCGGCGCCGCCGGTGATGAGGATGTTCATGGGAAAGAATGAAATGGGTGACCAGACAATTGGATAGAGCGAATGTTGTGATTGGTCAAATATACCAAAGCCCCGGGGGCTTGCCACGGTATGAAGGGGATTTTTCCGCGCGAATCGAAACCGGATCTTACAAGTAACGTGAGTTTTGGATAAAAATCGCTTTGAATGGCTCTAATCGATGATTGTCATGCTGAGCGAAGCGAAGCATCTCATGTGTCCTATTAGATCCTTCGCTGGCGCCCTTCGGGCTGGCTCAGGATGGCGCTCAAGCACTTGATAAACAGTCGATTAGAGAATAGTCTTTCTCCGCTTATCCAAAACTCACGGTAAGTTAAGTCCTGTTCTGCCCATTTTTCTTGCTGTTACGACCAACTTTCCCCGTTTGGCATGCACTCCCCTGGCCTTACCCGTCCTTGGGTCTGTTGCCTCAGCTACTCAATAGTCTCCTATTCTGGATCCAACATGGCTGGGGTGGGACCCATTCAGGTTGAGGCTTCTTCTCTGGCAATACGTCCTTGTTTCTGGTTGTACCCTTAATGCAGATGTATTATGAATCGGATTTTCTCCTTTGGTCTTTTCTTTTGGCTCCTCTCCAGCTCGCTCCTTGGCCAGTCCCTGGGACTCTCCTATCAGGCGGTGGTGCGCGACGCGAATGGCGCAATTTTGACGAATGCCTCCATTCCGGTCCGATTTGTCATACACGAAGGTAATAGCACGGGCACAGTGGTCTATGACGAAACCCACACCCCCACCACCAATGCCTATGGCCTGGTCAACCTGGTGATTGGTGACGGTAGCCCAACGCAGGGTACCTGGTCCCAGCTGGATTGGGGCAGTGGCCCCTACTTTTTGCACGTATTTCTCGGCGGGGAGGACATGGGAGTCCAGCGCCTGGAAAGTGTGCCTTTTGCCAAGGTGGCCACCGATATGCAGCTGCACCAGCTGACGGATGTGTCCCTGAGCCTCGCCGCCCCTGGCGAGGTACTGAAATGGGATGGCAGCCAATGGGCCCCTGCGACCGACCAGGTGGCCGACAGCGATGCCGACCCGGCCAACGAGTTGCAGACGCTTTCCCTCTCAGGCAATACCCTGAGCATCACCAACGGCAACAGTGTCTCTCTGCCTGCCGGCACCAGCTATACCGGCGGCACCGGGATCAGCATCAGCGGATCGACCATCACCAACACCGCCCCCGACCAGACGGTGAGTCTCGCCGGCAGCGGAGCCACCTCCGTGACGGGCACCTACCCCAACTTCACCATCAGCTCGACCGACAATGTGAACGATGCCGATGCTGATGCCAGCAACGAGATCCAGTCTCTGTCGTTGAGCGGAAACACCCTGAGCCTATCCCTGGGCGGGGGCAGTGTAAACCTGTCTTCCTTCGGCTCTCCCTGGAGCAGCTCGGGTAGCAACCTCTTCTACAACTCCGGCAATGTGGGAATCGGGGATAATTCTCCGGCTGCCACCCTGACCGTTGGCAATGGAGATAAATTCCAGGTTCATGGGGCAGAAGGGGATGTCATCTTCACAGATGATCAGGCAAGCATTCGCTTTGCCAACGCCAGCGGGGCCACCCAGCCCATGATTCAGATGTTTACTTCCGGCACCAATAATGCGACCCGCATGTTGGTAGGACACTCGCCCAGTTTCCCATCTTGGGGCATCCGCTACAATGATACCTCCGATGCCTTTACCTGGATCGGGGCCAACGTCCCGGTACTGCATGTGCAGCTCGCGGGGCAACAGCGCGTAGGCATAGGCAATGAAAGCCCGGAAGCCAAGCTCCATGTTAGCACCAACAGCGCCATGGGCTTTGGGCAGCTTAAGCTCACCGAAACCCAGTTCGACTATGCCCGCATCACCATGAACAACGACATCCACAACAATTTCTGGGACATAGCCGCACGAACCGATACCAACCTCAACAATGCCCAGTTTAACATCTACCACAGCAATGGCGGAGACATCTTCTCCATACGCGCGACCGGCAGGGTGGGCATCAACGACGCCTCGCCTTCTTTTCCGCTGGATGTGACTGGCAATGGAGAGACAAGGACCATTAATGCAAAAAACACCCTGCCTGCCACCAACACCTCTAGCTTTAATTATGGCGTCATTGCCAATCTTTCCCAATCCCCCCATACGGGCTTTCCCCGCCTGTTCAATATTTATGGATTTTCGAACGATCCGGATTCCTACCTTTCCTACGGGGTGTATGGCTTTGCCGATAATGCCAGCAACTTCAACTATGGGGTGTATGGCCTATCGCCCGTTTCCAATGGCTACGCCGGCTACTTCTCCGGCAACGTATATTCCACCGGCTCCTACCTGCCCTCCGATGCTGCCCTCAAATCGTACATCCAGCCCCTGACCAACGGGCTGCAAACGGTCCTGTCGCTCAAACCCAGGCGCTATGAGTACGACACCCGCAAGTACGAATTCATGCACCTGCCCGAAGGCGAACAGTACGGCTTTGTGGCTCAGGAAGTGGAGCAATTGCTGCCCGCCCTCACCCGCCATACTTTTCAGGCCTATGACAAGCCCCTATCCGATACGCCCGAAGGCCAGGGACTGGAGTTTAAGGCGGTCAACTATATAGGCTTGATTCCCTTTATGGTCGCCGGCATGCAGGAGCAGCAGGAGATCATTGAGCAGCAAGCGCAGCACATCCAGACCCAAGATCAAAAGATCCTGGACCTGGAGGCGCGGCTGCAGGCGATAGAGAGCCTGCTGGGGCAGTAACAGGACCTGGCTCCCAATGAAAAACGCTCCTTCCTGGCTTTTCACCAGGAAGGAGCGTTTTTTTCAACAGCCGCCTTACAGCAACTTCTTAAAGCGCGGACGCCGGGGGGTCAGGTCACCTACTTCCTTTTTCTTTTTTTCCTCATACTCCGAGGAGTTTCCCTCGAAGAAGACCAGTTGCCCGTCATCCTCGTAGGCGAGGATATGGGTGGCCAGCCGGTCGATAAACCAGCGGTCGTGGGAGATCACCAGGATGCAGCCGGCAAAGTTTTCGAGGCCTTCCTCCAGGGCCCGGAGGGTATTGACATCGATGTCATTGGTGGGCTCATCAAGCAGGATCACGTTGCCGCCCTGCTTGAGGGCCATGGCGAGGTGCAGGCGGTTGCGCTCCCCACCGGAGAGTACGCCGACTTTTTTCTGCTGGTCGCTGCCACTGAAATTGAACTTACTCAGGTAGGCGCGGGCATTGATCTGGCTGTTGCCGACCTGAAGAAACTCCGCTCCCTGGCTGATGACCTCATAGACGGTCTGATCCGGGATCAGGTCTTTGTGGGACTGGTCCACATAGGCGATTTCCACGGTGCTCCCCAGGATCACCTGGCCAGCATCGGGCTGTTCTTCGCCCATAATCATGCGAAAGAGGGTCGTCTTCCCCACGCCATTGGGACCAATGATGCCTACGATGGCATTCTTGGGAATGGAGGCACTGAAGTTGTCGATGAGCAGACGGTCGCCAAAACCCTTGCTGAGGCCTTCGATCTCGATGACCTGATCCCCCAGCCGTGGGCCGGGCGGGATAAAGAGCTCCAGCTTGGCTTCTTTTTCCTTGACCTCCTGGTTGTTGAGCTCGTCATAGGCGCGAAGGCGCGCCTTGCCTTTGGCGCGGCGGCCAGAGGGCGACATGCGCGCCCATTCCAGCTCCCGCTTGAGGATCTTTTGCCGCTTGGACTCGGATTTCTCCTCGTTGGCGAGGCGGGCCGATTTCTGCTCCAGCCAGGAGCTGTAGTTGCCTTCGAAGGGGATGCCTTCGCCCCGGTCGAGCTCCAGGATCCAGCCGGCGACATTGTCGAGGAAATAGCGGTCGTGGGTCACGGCAATGACCGTGCCGGGAAAATTTTGCAGAAACTGCTCCAGCCAGTGCACGCTCTCAGCGTCGAGGTGGTTGGTGGGCTCGTCCAGCAGGAGAATGTCCGGCTTGGAAAGCAGCAGGCGCGTGAGGGCCACCCGGCGGCGTTCGCCGCCGGAGAGCACGTTCACCGGCGTATCGTCCGCCGGGCAGCGCAGGGCCTCCATCGCTACCTCCAGGGTGTGGTCCAGATCCCAGGCGTCTAGATGGTCCATTTTCTCCATCAGTTCCCCTTGCTCCTCTATGAGCTTCATCATCTCGTCGTCGTCCATGGGCTCGCCCATCTTGAGGGAAATGGCCTCATAGGCTTCCACCACATCCACGATGTGCTGTACGCCTTCCTTGACGATCTCCCTGACGGTCTTACTCTCATCCAGCTCCGGCTCCTGGGGCAGATAGCCGATCTTGTACTCCTTATCAAAGACAATTTTGCCCTGATAATCGGTGTCCAACCCGGCGATGATCTTCAGCAGGCTGGACTTCCCGGCTCCATTTAGGCCGAGCACCCCGATTTTGGCCCCATAGAAAAAGGATAGCCAGATGTCTTTGAGGACTTGCTTCTGCGGAGGGTAGATTTTGCTGACCCCCTGCATGGAAAAGATGATTTTTTTGTCGGACATGGTATGTAGTCGGATGGGAAGTAGGGAAGCGGGGAAGCGGGATAGATTCCCTCCTGAGGGGCTTCCGGATCGACAAAATTGCACAAAGCCCCGGGCTATTCCAACAAGGTCATTTCATGAGGCATCTAAAAAAGCAGGGAGACCCCGGCGAAACCAGCTTCGCCCTATCTCATTTTCCGCCGCCAACCATCGGCTCATCTCACCTACGGCTCCCATACCAGGCGTAAGCCACTATTGGTCCCGCGGGTATCGGGTGGATGGCCATGGCGGTTGGCGGGGCGGAGGGCCTCGGGCTCATTGAACCAGCTGCCGCCGCGATAGACGCGGCGGGTGCCCTCTTCCGGACCCTGCGGGTCCGTCTGGGCTTCGGCCTGGTAGGGTCCGAGCCAGTCCTGGCACCATTCCCACACGCCCCCGCACATATCGAAGAGCCCCCAGGAATTGGGCTTCTTGAAGCCTACGGGATGGCTGCGCCCCTCGGCGCGGGAATTGTACCAGGCATGGGCCAGCATAGGTCCCTCAGCCAGATCGTCCCCCCAGGAAAAAAGGGTGTTGGTGCCCGCCCGGCAAGCATATTCCCACTCCGCCTCCGTCGGGAGGCGAAAGTTCCCCAGGCCCAGCGTATTGAGCTGGGCAATGAAGGTCTGGCAGTCGTCCCAGGACAACATATCCACTGGCCGGTCTCCCGCCTGCGGCAGCCGCTGAAAGACAGCGGGATTGTACCCCATGACGGCCTCGTACTGGGCCTGGGTTACTTCGAACTGGCCCAGCCAGAAATCCCGGGTCAGCACCACCTCATGCGCCGGAAACTCGTCGCCTTGGTAGAAAACATCGCTGCTATCGCTGCCCATCACAAATTTCCCCGCCGGAATGTGTACGAAGCTGATCGTCTGATCACCTGCCAGGGGGAGCCGGCGGGTGGGCAGCCGCTGCTCCAGCACCAATCTGAGGCCGATGGCTGGAAATCGCTCGTGCAGGCCATGTTTGTGCCGGTTGGCGGAGCGCTGGCTCTGGATAAAGTCGTACCAGCTGCCGCCCCGAAATACCTTAAGGGTGTCCCGGCGGGCCGGACTGCCATCATAGGGGGCATAGGTGTCCTGACACCATTCCCAGACATTGCCCGCCATGTCGTAGAGGCCCCAGGGGTTGGGCTGCTTGATGCCCACCACATGGGTGGCGGCATGGGAGCGGCTGTTGATCCAGCCGTACTGATGAGACTGCCATTCCTCTGGGTCATCACCCCAGTAAAAACGGGTGGTGGTACTCGCCCGGCAGGCATACTCCCATTCCGCCTCCGTGGGGAGGCGGAACAGGCCCAGCCCCAGCCGTTGCAGGCGATAGATGAATTCCTGGCAGTCGGCCCAGGAGACCGTCTCCACCGGATGTTGCAGGTGCTGGGGGGTATGCTGGAACTGGGCGGGATTTTCGCCCATCACCGCCAGCCACTGCGCCTGGGTAACCTCAAAGGTGCCAAGATAGAAGGCTGCGGAGAAGGTCACCTCCCGCTGCGGCGACTCGTCGCCGTCGCGGCCGGCTTCGTCCTCGGGACTTCCCATTAGGAAGCTCCCGGCGGGGATACGGGTAAATGAAAGGGGCGGTGCTCCGGGAAGCGGGATCTGCAGGGTATCTGGCGCCGGCTGCGCCAGGCCGAGAGAGCAGACCCCGGTGAGCAACAGGATCGGAAGAATGCGAAACATGGAGTCGAAAGATGGCAGTGAGACTTTAGGAGGCCAGGAAGGGCCCTGGAAAAAGAGCCTCTTCCCGCACCGGGCTACCACCTATACGTCGCTCCTCATCACGATGGGGTCTGGCCTTTGCCCCCTTTCACCAGCAACCAGACCGCCAGCCCCAGTTCGCCTACCGTCATGGGGAGGGCCAGTACGCTTTCCAGCAGGCTGATCTGGGCCTCTAGCTGAGGCAACAAGAGGTGCCCGGCATGAACCAGTACATAGCTGCCCCCGGCGATGTAGAGGAGCACCCACAGCCAGACGGGCATCCCGGGGCTGCGCCGCACCAGCCAAGCCAGACCACAGAGGTGGCCACCAAAGAGGATCAGTCCCAGGCTCCAGCTTTGCTGAAAGGCCTCCAGCAAACCACTGATCATGGTAGCCGCCTCGGGCTGTCCCAGCCAACAGAGTACCGCCGCCTGAAAGGCAATGGCTATGCCCAGCATGGCCGAATAGATGAGGCGCAGCCAGCCGGTCAGCAGGGAGCCGGCGGCATGCGCCGGCCGAAAGTACAGATAGAGCGCCCAGGCTACCACCACATCGAGGAGAAGGGTCAGCAGCCAGGCCATGATGCCCAGGCGAAACAGGGATACATGATCGGCGACGGCTTGTGCCGTCGCGGCGGCATCGCCCGGGATGTATACCGTGGAAAAAACCAGACCAAAGGCGATCCCGGCCAGCACGGCCATCAGCAGAAGACTCGCGCCCGCGAGGCGGGCGGCGGTGCGGGGAGCCAGGGAGGAAGAGAGGGAAGCAGACATGTTTGATATAAGCTTGGGTGAAAAAAGAAGATGCCCCAAAGCTAGGGCGCCGGGAAAACCGGCGCATTGACTTTGGGTAAGAAAGGGCTCTCCCCCACATACGACCAGATTGATAGCCTTTGCGACCACATTGATAGGTACCGCTACCGCCTGGGCCGCACCTTTGAGGCATCCATTCATCCTAAATTCATTTCTCATGCACGCCCTTGTAAAGGCCTTTATCTTGCTTATCTGTCTTGTTTATAGCAGCCTGCTCCCCGGTCAGTCCCTTACGGGCCAGTGGCACAGCCGCGATGCCCAGGGCACCGAAGAGTGGGTTACCCTCCTGCCCAATGGCTACTTCAAAGTGCGCGTAGACAATCCCGATGACTTCACGGAAGCGGAAGACCTCTGGGGTGCGTACACCTACAATGGCCAGCAGCTCACCATGCAATTTTTTAACGGCTATCAAACCCGCCTCACCACCCGCAACAACAACCGCCAGTCTTTCGAGGTGGTTACCGAAGCTGGCGTGAGCCTATACACCTACCAGGGTCCGGCCGAGCTCCAGACCTGGGAAAAGCAGCGCCTACAATCCGAAATCAACCTCTATGGCCTCACGGGTAACTGGCGCTGCGGAAACGAAACGCTCAAGTTTACCGGCGATGGCCTGATGTTCTACACTGACGGTCAAAACACCCCCATCCTCTACCGGATCATGGTGGAGATAAACACCCTCAAGGTCATCAGTATTGATGAAAGGGAGGCCGTCGTTTTCCAGGCGGAGATTTCGGACCTGCAGCGCGACCGCTTCACCCTCACCGGAGCCGACGGCGTCTCCTATACCTATCAGTATCAGGGGAGCCCCCGTCTGGCGGGCTATGAAGAGAGTCTGCACACCTACTACTGGTCCATGCGGCATCGCATCAACATGGGGACCATCGACGCCATGGATGGGGTTCGGGACTTTCTATGGCAGCGGATCGGTAGCCAGGGCGAGCTGGTGAGCGAGTATTAAAGACTTGGGCGCAGGCCAGAGGGCGCTTTCGCCTTGGGATTCCCTCACCAGGTCCGGTAGATTTTGGCATTCAGATAGCTGTTATACTCTCGCATCCGGTTGTTGAAGCTGGACTGTTGCGCCGCTTGGTTATAGCGGGCCGTGGTCTCCGGCGTGTAGGTGAAGCCCTGCCACTGAGACGTGAAGCGGCCGCCGCCGCCGACGGGGGGCGCAGGCCGGGTACGTAGCCATTCTTCATACTCAGCCTGCCGCTTGGCGGCTTGTTGTTCTTGCCACCGTCGGGAAGCCTCAGCGTTGGCGGCGGCAATGGCCTCATTGCGTTTGCCGATCGCACTATCGAGTTTCATTACGTGTCGCTCCGCAGAAAAGATGGCCAGGGCCTGGTCTTCGTTGGGCTGGCCAACCGGAGTCGGAACGTAGTGGTTCAGGTTTTCATTGGTCCAGCCGTAGCCGTAGCGCGAAGCCAGGTAGCCCTGCCACCGCCCATCGGTCAGCCGGGCCACGAGTAGCTCTGGATGTACGAGTGACGCTTTGTTGTTTTCCGCCACGACTTCGCTCTGGTAGATCAGCCATTCGGTCCAGACGGGCTTTTCGGCCGAACCAAAGGAGAGCTTTCCATCGGGGCCGGCCACCGCAAAACCCATCTGATCGCCTTCACCTGGATAGGCCACCACGAAGTAGTGCGCCAGCAGGTAGGTGGAGTCTTCAGGGGCGCCAGCCACCTGCTCGCTGGTGAGCATAGGGGCCAGGCCCAGGCTGCCCTCAGGGTACAGCACCGAGCCGTCAGGTTGGAGGATGCCATACAAACCCGCAATGTCGGGGCTGGGAACCAGCACCATGCGCTGAAAGAGCTTGTCGGGCGAGAGGCCCCTGCCCCGGCGGTAGTCCGCGATCAGGTCCCGGCCCGGCCGGAAATTCCAGTCGGGCATGCGGGCGTGGTTTTGGTACACCACCAGGGCGGGGAAATAGGTCCGGGGGCTCTTCAGCTTGCGGTCGAAGACCAGCACCTCACAGGTAGCCCCTTCTCGCTGGGCAGCGATCTGCATGTAGGGGCCATCGTAGCGTACATAGCGTTTGACCTCCAGATAGTTCCAGCCCGAAGCCGTGCCCCGGGGCACGCTCATCACGGCCAGGTGGTCCCATTGCTTGCTCAATTTGTTATTTTCAAAGAGGTAGCCATACACTTGCAGGGGCGAGCCCGCCTGGCCTTTTAGTGGCCCTTGACGTACATATAAAGCACTTTCCGCCATGATGAAATTGCGGGGCGCCACCACCACCACCTCGTCGGTGAGCACCTCGCTGATCTGGCCCGTGGCCAGGTCCAGCCGCCAGCGAACAAAGCCATACTGCGTATCGCCCAGCAACGAATCCTTGGCGGTGTGGGTGAGAGTGTAGCCCACTAATCCCTCGTTAGGCACGAGCAAAATGCCATGGGCCCGCAAGCCTACGGGTTTGTTGGACACATTAGACTTCTTCTGCAAGCTGCCCGAGTAAGTCAGCTTGCCGTAGAGCGGATTGTTGCGCTTGGGAAATACTATGTCGCCCTGCACCTGGGTCCCGCCCATGCTGACCTCGTAGCTGCGCCTGCCCGTGTGCAGGTACACGAAGATCGGCTTTTGGGTGCCGTTCCAGTAGTGCACTTCCAGTCGGGTATCACCGATCTGATGGACTTCGTCAGGCGGTAATTGGGCAAAAGCAGCGCAGGTGAGCGACAGGGTGGCTACAAGAAAAAAAAGGATTGTTTTCATAGGATGAGGACTCAAGTTGCACAGGAACAGCTGGAGCGCATTAGCCATAAAATATATGAACGGAAAGGCTGAAATGCTCGTTTTTTGTTCCCAAACGGAATAATGTTGCCGCTGAATTTGCGGTTTTTTCAGGCCATTGGAATAAGGGCATCGGCATCAACCTACCAAGCCAAGGCAGCCGATTGAATAAAACAGGCCCGGATTGTGTATCTTGACCTCCTGATGAAACTCCCCTACGGCATCAGCAACTTTGCCCGGCTGCGGCGCGACGGTTACTTCTACCAGGACCGGACGGGCTATATTCCCGTGCTAGAAAGCTTGGGGGAACCCTACCTGATCTTCCTGCGGCCGCGGCGCTTTGGCAAGAGCCTCTGGCTCTCGACCCTGGCGCATTACTACGGCCGGGAGCACGCGGGGGACTTCAAATGGCTGTTTCGAGGATTGGCGGTGGGCGAGCAGCCTACGCCACTGGCCAATAGCTACCTGGTGCTGAACCTGGACTTTTCCCGCATCGACACCAGCAGCCGGGAGGAAACCAAGCAGGGTTTTACGCGCAACGTGATCGGCGGCATCCACCAGTTTTTGCTGCGCTATAAATCCCTCTTGCCGGACCTGAATCCCGATAAAATTCTGGCCGAGGAAGATGCCTCCACCTCTATCCAGAACCTGTTTACCGCCCTGACCGGCACCGATCATCGCATCTATCTCCTAATCGATGAGTATGACCACTTCACCAACCAACTCATCGAGCCAGACCTGCGGCACTTTCAGGAGATCGTGACCGGCACGGGCTATGTGCGCAAATTCTACGAAAGCATCAAAACCGCCACAGGACAGGGCACGGTGGAGCGCATCTTCATGACCGGAGTCTCGCCGGTGACCCTCGACAGCCTGACCTCGGGATTTAATATTGGCAAGAACTTCAGCCGGGATGCCTTGCTGGCAGAAATGATGGGCTTTACGCCCTCAGAGGTTGAAGAAATGCTGGCGCAGGTGGGCGTA
>RFHL01000972.1 GCA_003696875.1 Bacteroidota bacterium
CGATGGGGCAAATGGTGGAACCGGCATGACGGGGGCGACCTTGGTCGCGCTTACAGGCAGCATCCAGGGTGATGTCATTGGAAATGCCGCTTTCGGAAAATTGCCCCCAGCAGTCCACGGCTAAAATATAGGCCGGGGTGTCGCAACCCGCCAGGTTTTCAAAATAACGCACGTAGGACCCCCCGGGGTCAAAGCTGAGCAGATCCAGACTCCCGTCGCCATTGATGTCCTCAATGCCAGGGATGTCGGTCTGGGCAGCAAAAATCTCGGTGCCAAGCACCGAACTCAGTACCTCCCGCACCAGGACCCACTCGGGTCGGCCGTTTACCCGACGGTGATGATACAGCATGATACGATCCAGGCCGGGGTGGCCGGCAAAAAGGTCTTCGTAGCCGTCGCAATCATAATCCCGCGCCAGAACCCAATCGCGAATCAGAGGAAAATCCTGCTGATAGCCAGGGGCGTGCCGGTAGCCTAGCGGCGCTGTACTGTCCCCTAGAAACGTGAGGACCTGTCTTCCCGCCCGGTCAAAGACCAGTAAATCCGTTTGCGCATCCTCATCGAGGTGGATAGCCGAAAACTGGGGCTGGTTTAGCCCGCCGGCATAGGGAAAGGAGAGGGTGCGGGTGCCGTGTTGAAAAGGGACTCCTGCGAGATAGGGTAGGGCCGCTTGGCCCGACAGACCAGTAGTCGCCAGGCAGGCCAGGTAGGTCATCAGCCAGCGGAGGGTTTCCACGGGGAGATTCATGCTTTTCCCAAAATAATCTGAGCCGGAATGTCACGATACTCCCGCTCCAGGTTTGAAGCCAGGACGAGAACCCGCTCCCCGATATGGGTATCAATCAGATCCAGCATCCGGGCAGCGTTGCCGCTGTCCATATTGGCGGTGGGCTCGTCGAGAAGGAGCAAATCTGATTCGGAGAAAAGGGCGGTGCCTACCTTGACCCGCTGTAGCATGCCGGAGGAGTAAAAGCGGAACTTCTTGTCCAGATGATCTTGTAGGTCCAATACTTCAGCGATGTCTTCGGTTTGGGCAAGACGGCAGCCTTTGAAGCGGAAGTGCAGCCGGAGGTGCTCTCTCAGGCTGAGGTCCGGAAACAGGTCCACGTATGGGGCTGCCCAGCTAATGTGCTGGTAGAAGTGGTAGGTCGGAACCCGTTGGTTGTCTGCGGTGTAGGTAACGCGACCCAGGCTCGGATTCATTTGTCCCGCGACGATCCGCAGGAGGGTCGATTTTCCGGAACCATTGTGACCAATCAGGGCAAGTCTGCGGGTTTCCCGGGAGTCAAAGCTTAGTTCTCGAAACAGCCACCGTTGGTAGAACTGCTTCCCAATCTGCTCCAGCTGAATATGAAAGGTACCGGGCACCTTGCCTGATTATTCGATTTCAGGGGAACTTGTGGCATCCCGGGTTCGACCCTTAATGATGCCTCGCGAGGCACTGCGGATAAAGCCTACAATCTCGTCGCGCTCTTCGGTGGCTGGGAGATGTTGCTCGACATAGTCGAGCGCATGGCTGGTATTCATCCCCGACAGAAAGATCTGCCGGTAAATCTCCTGGATGGCATTGATCTGATCAGGCTGGAAATTGCGGCGGCGCAGGCCGATGCTGTTGATGCCTGTGTAGGTCAGCGGCTCCCGGGCGGCCTTGACATAAGGCGGGACGTGTTTGCGGACCAGCGAGCCCCCGGCCACAAAGCTGTGGCGACCGATGCGGGTAAACTGCTGCACCGCTACGAGGCCTTCCAGAATCGCCCAATCATCAATTTGCACGTGCCCGGCAAGATTGACCCCATTGACCATGATCACATGATCGCCGATGATGCAGTCATGGGCCACATGCACATAGGCCATGATCAGGCAGTGATGCCCGATCTGAGTCTTCCCATGGTAGTCGGTACCCCGGTTCAGGGTAGCAAACTCTCGCACGACGGTATAATCCCCGATTTCGAGCAAGGTCTTTTCCCCCTTGAACTTCAGGTCCTGTGGGATGGCGGAAATAACCGCTCCGGGGAATATTTTACAATATTTGCCGATGCGGGCACCGTCATGGATAGTCGAGTTGGAGCCAATCCAGCTGCCTTCGTCGATGACGATGCCGCCATGAATATTGGCTGAAGGCTCGATGTGAACATTGTCTCCGATGCGAACGGTCGCAATATGGTTGGCGTCCTGGTTTTCATTTCGCCAGTATTCGAGCTGCGAGGCGTCAGCCGAGATGCAGGTGCCCGGCAGAATCCGGCAATTTTCGCCGATATGGACGCCGGGGTAAAGCACCACATGGGCGCCCACGCGCGTACCTGCGCCGATGGTTACGCCTTCGTGAATGACAGCAAAAGGACCAATTTCGGCAGTCGGATGAATCTTGGCCTGGGGATGAATGTGGGCGAGATGATGGTGTTCCTGCGGTGCGCTGAAGGTCATAGTTTGTTTTTTGGGACAACGCTGGCTACCAGATCCGCTGAGCACACCAGCTGTCCATCTACATATCCCTTGCCGGTCATTTTGCAGATGCTTCGCTTGAGGGCGGTCAGCTCCAGCTCCAGCACCAGGGTATCACCCGGTATAACTGGTTTTTTAAAGCGCACGTTGTCTATGGCAACGAAATAAACCCATATTGATTGAGGATTATCAATGGTATTGAGTAGCAGGATACCCCCTACCTGCCCCATAGCTTCCAGTTGTAGGACGCCGGGCATGATGGGGTTGCCAGGGAAATGGCCTTGAAAGAACGGCTCATTCATCGTGACGTTCTTGACGCCGGTGATGGTATTTTCGCCAAAATCTACAATCTTGTCCACCAGCAGGAAAGGATATCGGTGGGGCAGGATTTCCTGGATGGCATTGATATCAAAGACGACGCCCTTCTTTTCTTCCTTTTGGAAGCGGCGAGCGATCTTGCGTTGTTTGATCTGGGCTTTGATTTTTTTGGCCAGCTCGACATTGGCCTTATGCCCGGGACGGGTCGCCAGGATATGCCCCTTGATGGGCATCCCGATCAGGGCGAGATCTCCCACGAGATCGAGGAGTTTGTGTCGGGCAGGCTCGTTGTCATGCCGAAAACCCTCGGGGTTCAGGACGCCGGGTTCAGGTTGTATGTCTTCCCGCCCGAAAAGGGTGTGCAAGCGGGCCAGGTGCTCTGCCTCGATGGGTTTCTCCGCCACCACTACCGCATTGTCCAGGCTACCGCCCTGGATCAGGCCGGCGGCATGCAGGCTTTCCAACTCGTGCAGGAAGCAGAAGGTACGGCTATCGGCGACCGTTTCTCCAAAGCTTTTCATGCTGTCCAGCGTCGCATGCTGCGGCTTGAGGGTCTCACTGTCAAAGTCAATCATGACCGTGGCTCGAAATGAGTGCGCGGGCAATACGGCCAGTTCCACCTTGCGATCTTCCTCCACCAAATGCACGGCTTCCTCAATTTCAAAGTACTCCCGGGGGCTCTCTTGCGTCACCCGTCCCGCCTGCATCAACGCTTCGGCAAATTTGGCGGCACTTCCATCCATGGCTGGGGGCTCCGGCCCATCCAGGTCGATCAGGATGTTGTCGAATTCAAGGCCTGCCAGGGCCGCCAAAACGTGCTCAACGGTGTGTACGTTCACGTTGTTTTTGCCCAGCGTAGTGCCGCGGGAGGTGTCTACCACCAGAGAGACATCCGCCGGTACCTCGGGGTTGCCTTCCAGGTCTGTCCGGCGAAAAATGAAGCCGTGGTTATCCGGCGCCGGATGAAAGGTCAGGGTAACCGGCTTTCCCGTGTGCAAACCGATGCCGGATACGGAGACCGGCTTTCCAATGGTATGCTGTTTTATGGGCATGTTCATACGTCGAAGTAAAAAGGCAGAGTGGTCAGTGGAGAGAAATGGGAGGTAGGGAAATGGGGAAATAGGGAATTGGGGATCAGGCAGAAAGGTCATCCTGGGTGAGCGCTTGCTCCACGGCTTCCAGGCGACGGTAAATGTCTTCAAGTTTTCGAAAGAGAAGCTCGGATTTCAACTGTTGCCGATGGGGTTGTACGGGAGAACCACGGTAGGCCGCTCCTTCTTTTTTAAGGGAGCGATTGACGCCCGATTGGGCGTCAATCATGCTGCGGGCAGCGATGTTGAGGTGGCCTACAACCCCCACCTGCCCACCTAGCATGCAGTTTTCTCCCAGCGTCGTACTGCCGGCGATGCCGGTCTGGGCCGCGATGACGGTATGCTGGCCGATGTCTACGTTGTGGGCCAACTGCACCAGGTTGTCGAGCTTGACCCCTGTCCGAATAAGGGTGGCGCCCATGGTGGCCCGATCAATACAGCAGTTGGCGCCAATCTCGACATCATCCTCAATGCGAACAATGCCTGTCTGAGGCACCTTGCGCTGACTGCCGTCAGCCTGTGGCGCAAAGCCAAACCCGTCGGAGCCGATCACGGTACCGGCATGAATGATGCAGCCGGAGCCGATTTCGCAGTCGTGGTACACACTCACCTGTGGGTGGATGGTTGTACCCGATCCCAGCCGTACCCGAGCCCCGATATAGGCCTGAGGATAGATGCAGCAGCCATCACCTACCTGGGCCTCGGGTCCGATATAGGCCATCGGACCCACCACAACATCGGCGCCCAACTGAGCGCTGGGGTCCACATAAGCCGTGGGGTGCACCCCTGAAAAGGCGGGCTTTTGTGCCGCTGCAACCTGCTCCAGGAGCCGGGTAAAGGCCAAGTACGGGTCCTCGACTCGTAACAGCGTAGCTGCCACAGGTCCTTGCAGCTCAAGATCCTTGGCTACGATCACCGCCGAAGCCTCGGTGGTGTACAGGTGTGGGGTATACTTGGGATTGGCCAGAAAGGTCAAGGTGCCCGGGCGGCCCGCTTCGATGCGGGAAAGGTCATGGACCTTGAGGGTCGGGTCTCCCTCAACTTCAGCCTCAATCAAGGCTGCAATCTGGCTGATGCTAAACTCCATACCGGGTACGGCAGATAAACAAAGCGGTAAAGGTAAAGATATTTTTCATGATTCCGCATGTTCAGGATCCAGGGAGAATGTCCCTATCCACCTGCCACCGCCATCCTTTGGCGATAAAACTGGCCATTAAAATAGGTCCCCAGCACAGCCCCTTTCAAGCTTTGCCCGATCCAGGGACTATTTTTCGCGCGGGAAGGAATGTCTCGGGCGGTGAGTGTCCAGCTGGATTCAGGATGAAAGAGGGTGAGTTCGGCTGGTTGACCTTCGGCTAGGTGTACAGCTGGTTGCCGGAGGATCTCCCGGGGGCGAATCGCCACCATCTGCACAAATTGACCCCAGCTGAGTACCCCGGGCTCTATCAGATGAGCATTGACCACCGGAAAAAAGGTCTGCAGGCTGAGCATCCCGGGGCTGGCCAGGGCAAATTCCACGGCTTTTTCTTCCAGCCCCTGGGCCTGGTGTCCGGAGGTAAGTACGTCAAACTGGCCAGCCTGCAGGGCTGTACGCAAGGCCGCCTGCTGCGCTGTACTGCGCAGGGGAGGCATGACCTTGAGGTGGGTGTCATAAGCCGAGAGGTCCTCGTCCGAAAAAGCAAAGTAATAAGCCGGTATGCCTGTCGTCAGGTTCTCCCCGGGCTGAGTTCGGGCGAGGATAGCCAGGGCCTCGGGAGAGGTCAGCGGCTGCAGATGCAGCCGCCCGCCCGTATAGGCCAGCAGGCCCAGAGCCTGCTGCACCGCGAGCACCTCCGCCAACTCGGGGATGCCTGGCATCCCCAGCCGGGTCGAGGCCGGGCCTTCGTTCATCTGGCCCTGACGGGCAATGCTGTCATCCTGTGGATGTTGAATCAGCAGGCCACCAAAGGCCTGCATGTATTGCAGGGCCCGGAGCAGGAC
>RFHL01000973.1 GCA_003696875.1 Bacteroidota bacterium
CATATGCCCCGCCTCGTAGGGGTACAAGCTGCTGGCTGTGCGCCTTTGTGGCGGGCCTTCCAGGCCGGGGCCGATGCCCCGCTGCTGGCTGACACCACCGATACGGTCGCAGAGGGGATCGCCATCGCTGAGCCGATGCGGGGGGGCCAGATGCTGGACATCGTGCGCAGGAGTGGCGGGCGCTTTCTGGCCGTCGAGGAAGGCGAGACGCTTGAAGCCCTGAAGGTAATGGTCAAAAAGGGCTATTTCATCGAGCCGACATCGGCGGCGGTGATTGCCGGCTTGCGGCAATATCTTCAGCATCACGCTGAGCCCGGGGAGCAGGTCGCCTCGGTCCTGACGGGGCATGGCCTCAAAGCGGCCAGCAAGGTGGCTTCCCTTCTGGCAAAAGGGATGTAACGTCCGGAAGCTTTTCGCTTTGTATTCCGTAGCCATTTTTGGCTGATTGGCTAATAAACCGGCCGAAATAAGCATGTCTGCCTTATGTAAGTTATGGATAGGGTTCCTGATGACCCTGGTGGGGATGCCCCTGCTGTGGGCCCAGCAATACCGCACGGTCCTATTCCAGACGGAGCGGCCGATCTCCGTCTTTCAGTCGATCGAAGACTCACTGGGCTTGGTATGGCTCGCCACCTCAAAGGGGCTGGCTCGCTTTGATGGTGTAAGCTATACGTGGTTTCGCGAGCTAAAACCCCTGCCAGGGGGGCATAGCCTGATCGCCCGCCCTGATGGCGGGCTGATCGCCCTGACGGCACAAGGACCCAGGGGCCTACATATCAGCTTGGAAGCTCCCGGGCCGAAGCCTCTGGATGCGACTCCCTTTCCGCAAGGAGAAGGCGTCCTGGGAGGATATGTGGATGACCAAAACCAACTCTGGTGCTGGGCCTCCGGCACCCTCTTCCGGCAGATAGAGGGTGGCTGGCAGCGCTACCCGCTGGCCGAGCGCCCCGGGCAGCGGCCGGCCCGGCTACGACAAGTGATTCCGGATGCAGAGGGCCACCTCTGGGCCCTGGGC
>RFHL01000974.1 GCA_003696875.1 Bacteroidota bacterium
CATATGCACCACGCGCTTGCCCCCGATGCCACTGCGCAATACTACCCGACCGGGATGCTCGCTCACCACCGACCCGATCCGGGCGGCATGGGGGTCATGGTCTTGCAAGACCGCCAGAGCGGCCTCGGCCGCCTCTTCGGCTACCATGGTCAGGAAAATGCCTTCGTTGGCGACATAGAGGGGGTCCAGGCCAAGTAGCTCGCAGGCCCCCGCGACCTGCTCGGCCATCGGCAGTGCCTGTTGTTCCAATTGCACCCCCAGCCGCGCATCCTGCGCGATCTCGTTCAGCACGGCGGCGACGCCGCCGCGGGTAGGATCGCGGAGCAGGTGTACCTGCGGACCCAGGGCCTCCAGCAGGTCCCAGACCGGCTGGTGCAGCGGCCGCGTATCGCTCAGGATGTCGGTCTCGAATTGTAGCCCCTCGCGTACCGAGAGGATCGCCACGCCATGGGCCGCCAGCGGCCCACTGACCAGAATGGCGTCGCCAGGCTGTACCCGCCGCAGGCCGATATCGGCCTGCGGAGGCACCTGCCCCAGACCTGAGGTATTGATGAAAATCTGATCGCCCTTGCCCCGCTCGACGACCTTGGTGTCGCCGGTAACCACCTGCACGCCGGCCTTTCGGCAGGCTTCCCGCACCCCCAGCAGGACTTCCCAGAAGTCGGCTACGGGCAAGCCTTCTTCCAGAATAAAACCCAAAGACAGCCAGGCCGGTTTCGCCCCACACATCGCCAGGTCATTGACGGTGCCGTTTACCGCCAGTTCCCCAATATTTCCCCCCGGAAAGAAGATGGGCGAAATGACAAAGCTGTCAGTGGAAAACGCCGTTTTCCCGGGTAGGTGCAAGACGGCTCCATCGTGATGATGGTCGAGCTGATCGTTTTGCAAAAGGGAAAAGACCCCCTTTTCCAGCAAGGTACGGGTCAATTGGCCCCCACTCCCGTGCCCCAGGGTGATGACATCAAAATCCAGCTTGGGCAGGGGGCACTGGAGCTGCATGGATAATTTTCTGGGCATAGCGAGTCGTTAGGCCAGCTCGGCTTCGGCAAAATGATAGTAGGCGGCACAAGCCCCTTCGGAAGATACCATGGGCGCCCCCAGCGGGGTCGCAGGGGTGCATCCCTTGCCAAAGGCCGGGCACTGATGGGGCTTCTTGATGCCCTTGAGCACCTCGCCGGCGATGCACTCGGTGGACTCGGGGGCTGTCTCCACGGAGATGGAAAACTTTTGGTTGGCATCAAAAGCGGTCCATTCAGGCCGCAGTTCATAGCCACTCAGGGGGATGGTCCCGATGCCCCGCCAGGCCCGGTCCCGGATCTCAAACACCTCGCGGATGACCCGCTGGGCTTCCGGATTGCCTTCGGGTCGTACTACCCGGGCATACTGGTTTTCCAGGCGGGCGACGCCCGCCTCCAGCTGCCGCAGGGTCATCAGGATGCCCTGCAGCAAGTCCACCGGCTCAAAGCCCGTGACCACAATAGGGATCTGATAGCGCTCCACCAGGGGCGCATACTCGGCTGTGCCCATCACGGTACACACATGGCCTGCCGCCAGGAAGGCATTGATTTGGGTGGCCTCGTCATGGATGACGGCCTCCATGGCGGGCGGAACCAGCACATGAGAGGTCAGAAGCGAATAATTGGTCAGGCCCTGCCGCCGGGCGTGAACCACCGAAAGCGCATTGGCCGGGGCGGTGGTCTCAAAGCCTACGGCAAAAAAGACGACCTCCCGGTCCGGATGGGTCCGGGCCAGCTGCACCGCCTCCAGGGGCGAATAAAGGATGCGGACATCCGCGCCGCCGGCTTTGGCTTCAAGTAGGCTTTTGCGGGAGCCAGGCACCCGCAGCATATCCCCAAAGGAGCATAGAATGACATTTGCTGATTCAGCCAGCCATACGGCCTTGTCGATCAGGGAAACAGGCGTCACACAGACCGGACAGCCCGGGCCATGGATCATTTGTACCTCATCAGGCAACAAATCCAGCATGCCATTTTTGACCAGGCTGTGGGTTTGTCCTCCACAGACCTCCATGATGGTCCAGGGGCGGGTTGCCGTTTGGTGAATTTGGTCCAGGTACTGCCGGACGAGTTCCGGATTGCGGTATTCAGAAAGGAATTTCATGAGTGAAAAGGTCGGATCGATGCACGCTAACAGGAAAGAGGACTGCGACGGGCACATTCTACGGGTCTTCCGGCATCAATTCGTCCAGCTCGCCGATTTCGGCCAGGTACTTGAACGTTTGCCTGGCCTCGTCTTCGTCGACGATGCTCAGGGCCACTCCCACGTGTACGAGCACATAGTCGCCAATTTTGGCCTCGGGTACCATCTCCAGACTGGCCTCCTTGATGATGCCCCCAAAGGCCACCCGGGCCATGCGTACGGCGCCGTCATATCGGTCTTCGATGGTCTGAATTTTACCCGGAATAGCTAAACACATGATTTTGAGATTGATTGGTAGAGACATCCATAGCGGCAGTCAAGCCGTAGGCCTGCCAGGCAAGCTGGCCCAGGGCAATGTTTTCATCGTTGGGAGGCAGAGCCTGGTGAAAAAAGAGCGCGTGGTCAGCACCCAGATGGGTGTACAAGAGATCGATCAGGAGGGCATTCTGGAATACGCCTCCGGAAAAACCCAGCCGGCGCAATCCCAAATGTCGTGCCTGTTGGGCGATGCGCCGTACCAGATTCAAATGGAAACGGAAGGCTATGGCCTCCGCTGGCCGGCCAGCGGCCGCATCAAGTAACACCTGCCTTATCAGCGTAGGGACTTCCCAAAGTCCCAGCGGCGTCAGGGCGGGCATATCCTCCTCACTGGAGAGGCCATGCTGGTGTGCATATCGCCAGGCGAGGGTCTCCAGTCGCAGGGCAGCCTCCCCTTCATAGGAATTTTCGTCCACCAGATTCAGGAGACCCGCCACCCCATCAAACAGTCGCCCCATGGAGGAAGTCCAGGCATGTCTCCCACTGCTGAGTAGTCGGGCATAGACCGACCAGGCTTCCGGAGCAAATTGGCCCACCAGCTCTGGCGGCGGCCCCAACTCCCAGGTCAGTGCGAGCGCACAGAGCCGCGGCTGTCGCGCCATCTGATCCCCCGCCAGATGCGGATAATAGCTC
>RFHL01000083.1 GCA_003696875.1 Bacteroidota bacterium
CAGAGGAGCTGCCCACAGGATCGAAAAATCCCCTAGACGGGGATGAGGGGGAGGCGGGACATCCGCAGCAGCACCTGTGCGGTGGTTTGCACATCCTTCTCACAATAGATACGAATACGGTCATAGCCTTGTTCCTCCCAAAAGACCCGGCCGACCTGGCTGCCATCAATGTCATCCTTGGGCGAGGGGATATCCAGCACGGCCGCAAGCAGGTCCAGGCTGGTATAGGCCTTGAAATCGCCAAACTTCCACAGCTCCATGGTATCGATAAAGGCCGTCTGCCAGGGCTTCTTGCCCTGGACCTGCAGCACCTCGGGGATAGGCAGTCCCCGGATTACAAAGCGCCGCCCCAGGTAGGGAAAGTCAAACTCCTTGCCGTTGTGGGCACAGACCTGCATGCCCTTACTCGTAAACTTGTCCAGAACTGGCCCGAAAGCCTCCAGCGTACGCAATTCGTCCGGTCCATAGAAGGACTTGACCGTGAGCTGGGGGAGTTTGTCCTCCCCAAAGCGGAGATAGCCGCAGGAGATGCATACGACCTGCCCAAACTCGGCGTGGATCGCCGCCTTTTCGGGATAGAGTTCCTCTGCTGTTTTCTCGGGCTCCTGCCGCTGATAGCGCTGGGCCTTGCTGGCCCAAAGGGCCTGCATCCGGGGCGACAGCTCGGCATAGGTCGGCACGATAGAGGCGGTCTCTATGTCGAGAAAGAGGATGTTCTCAAGGTCTTGCGGCGAATACATAGGCGGGTAGCGAAGTCGTCAGGAAAAGATAGCCGCCGGGACTCGCCTGGGGCGAATCCCGGCGGGAAAGGCCCGGCGGCTAGTCTGCCGCGAGCTGACCGGTCTCTTCCAGGATCTTGGCCTCCGGCATCAGCCGGAGGGCTTCCTGCAACACGCGGTCCATCTCGTGGATGACCGGGTAAAAGGCATCGTCATTCAGCAGGCGGCGGCCGATAAAGGCCCGGATGCGGGACTCGATGTAGGCCTGCGAGGTGGCATAGCCCTCGGCGTCGTAGGGCACTCCTTTTTCCGCGGCAAAATCCTTGAAATCCTGAATGATGCGCGGTGTCAGCTTGAAGTTTTGCACAAAATCGGCTGCCGTTGGATAGGCCGTCTCCATCTGGGGATGGGTATCCACGTAGTGGAAGGCAAACTGCCGGAAGAGGTCCCGGATACGCAGATCGGTAAAGTACTTGCTGTTGCCAGTGGTGTCATCGGCGACGAAGACGTCGGGATAGATCCCCCCACCTCCGTAGACTGTGCGGCCCGACTGGGTCTTGTACTTGAGCGAATCGGGAAAGTTGACCTTGGATTCATCAAAAATCTCCCCTGACTCGAAGCGCTCCACAATCTCGTGCTCATACTCCTTGCTGGTCTTGTGGTAAGGCTTCTGGATGCAACGTCCGCTGGGGGTGTAGTACTTGGAGATCACGAGGCGAATGGCCGAGCCGTCGTTGAAATCCTCCTGGATCTGCACCAATCCCTTGCCAAAGGAGCGCACGCCCACAATCAGGCCCCGGTCATGGTCCTGAATGGCTCCCGACACAATCTCGCTGGCCGAGGCCGAGCCATAGTCGATCAGCACCACGAGTGGCCCTTTTTCAAAGCTACCGATTGAGGAGGTCGAGCGATAAGCCTGCTTGGACTGAGGGATACGGCCTTCGGTAGAGACGATCAGCTTGCCCGAAGCCAGAAACTCATCGGCCATCTTGTAGGCCATGGTCATATAGCCGCCGGGATTGCCGCGGAGGTCGAGCACAAGGCGCTCCATGCCCTGATCGAGTAGGCTTTGGAGGGCCTCGCGAAACTCGCTGTAGGTCGTCTCGGCAAAGCGGGTCACGCGGATATAGCCAGTCCCGGGCTCAACCATATAGGCAAATTCTATCGAATTGATCGGAATCTTGTCCCGCACGATGGTAAACTCTATCAGGTCCTGCTGCCCGCGGCGGAGGATGCCCACCGTCACCTCGGTGCCCTTCGGGCCCTTGAGGTAGCGGGTGACATCGGTATTGGAGATCCCGATGCCGGCGACGGTTTCGCCGTCGACCGTGATGATGCGGTCGCCCGCCATGATGCCCAGCTTTTCGCTGGGGCCACCCGGCAGGGGTGTTTCTACGTAGATGGTATCGTCGAGGACATTGAACTGAATGCCGATGCCTTCGAAGCTGCCTTCCATTTGCTCCTGCATCTGCTGCATATCCTCGGCCGGAATGTAGAACGAATGTGGGTCCAGGCCCTCCATAATGCCCTCAATGGCATTGTCAACCAGAGCGGCCGGGTCGGGTTTTTCCACATAGTTGGACTCGATGAATTCCAGGGTCCGCTGAATCTTACGCAGACCACTATCGAGGGTAATGACCGGCCCGCTGGGCACGCTGTCCTTGATCTTGAATCCTACCAGCAGGCCTACGATGACAAAGGCAAAGCTGAAGAGGAAATATTTAATGATCTTGCTCATACGTTCAAATGTAGGCGGAAACCGCCGATATTCAAAAGGCCAAAGTTGCCCAGTACCTCCTATGATGATACGACACCTGCTATATGGTTTGTTGCTGTTGAGCCTGTTTTCAGCCTGCTCTGCCGGCCGGAAGATCCGGCCGGATGGGCTATCCTACGCCCGTCTGGGCGCCGGGATGCCCAAGGAAGGCCGCCGCCGCTGGCGCGGCAAGGACGTGCGCGACACCCTCTTCCTGGAGGAGGGTTTTGCCTGGCGGGCGGTGGTGCTGCAGTATCCCGGTGGCAAGGTCTATGTCGAATCCGACTTTCTGGGGCAGGAGACCATCAACCGCATCCGCATTGAAAGTCCGCAGCTTCACTTTCGCGAACTGAGGGTTGGCAGCACCGTGGCTGAGTTGATGGCCACCTTCCCGGAGTGGGAGGTAACGGATATTCCCAGCTTTGAGCGCCTGGATCTGATGCCGCTGGCGCAGCCTTCGCTGCACTTTTTGCTGGCCCGACCCGAAACCATCCCGGCCCGCGTGAAGGACATAGACCCGCAGGCGCGGGTCGTGGCGATTGTGGTGATGTGAGCCCTATACCTCTTCTGCCTCGGCGGCAGTGTGCGCCTGATACCAGGCCTGCAACTGCCGGGTCAGCGGGCCCGGCTCGCCACTGCCGATGACACGCCCGTCCAACTCCAGTACGGGACTCAGTTCGCCCATGGTACCGGTGGTAAAGACCTCATCGGCCGCGTGAAACTCGGCCAAAGAGATGCGTCGCTCCTGCAGAGACACCCCCTCGCGACGGGCGAGGTCCATCACCACCTGCCGGGTCACGCCCGGCAGGCAGGCCTCGGGCAGGGGCGTGTGCAGCACGCCCCGACGCACCATGAAAACGTTGGTGGCGTTGGTCTCAGCCACAAAGCCGTGGATGTCCAGCATGAGGGCGTCGTCGACGCCGGCGACATTGGCCTCGATCTTCGCCAAGATGTTGTTCAGCAGGTTGTTGTGGTGAATTTTGGAATCCAGGCATAGCGGCGTATTGCGCCGCGTGGTGGCGGTGATCAGCCGGATGCCGCCGGCATCGTAGATGGGTGGCTTCCACTCGGCCAGCACGATCAGGCAGCATCCGGCCTGGTTGAGGCGGGGGTCCATGCCGGAGGTGATCTTTTCGCCGCGGGTGAGGGTGAGGCGAATGTGAGCCCCGTCGTCCATGCCATTGGCGGCGAGGGTCTCCCGGATGGCCGCCCGGATGGCGGCCTTGTCAGGTACCTGGGCAAAAGCCAGCGCCTTGGCGCTGGCGATCATGCGGTCGAGGTGCGCCTCCAGCGCGAAGATGCGCCCATCATAGACCCGCAGGCCTTCCCAGACGGCATCGCCCCCCTGAACCACCGAATCAAAGACCGAGACCTTGGCCTCGGCGCGGGGGAGCAACTGACCGCCGACGTGCACCAGGATGTCGGCATTGCGGGGATTATAGGTTTGCATGAATCAGATGTTTATTCGGCCAAAGATAGCAGCCGGGGGAAAAGATTCACCACCGGATGGCCTTAATCAGGGAAGCAGCGAAAACCGCACGCCTTCGGGCAGGCCCTCCCGCTGCAAGCGCCAGGATTTGCCTCGCCTTTGCAGGATCAGAGGGGTCATGGCCTCGTCTCCCGGGGCAAAAAACCAGCCCTTGGCCTCAATGTTGCTGCCATATACCGTCAACGTCACCTGGCTCCAGTCCATCTCGTCGGTAGACTGGGCGACGGCCAGCGTGGGCAATACAGTCCCCGCCTTGACCAGGATGATGGCCTCGATGTCGCCGGCGGCGATCCGCTGCCAACCCGGCCCGTAGGTTTGGCCGGTCTGATAGTCGACCCATTCGCCGCCGGGCAGGTAGACATCGCGGGCGGTCTGCCCGCCCTCAAAGAGCGGCGCCACAAGGATATCCGCCCCGAAGAGGTAGGCATCATCCACCAACCAGGCCCCGGGGTCGTCGGGATATTCAACGAAAAGGGCCCGCACCATGGGCAAACCTTGCTCGGAGGCCATTTTGGCCTGGGCATAGACATAAGGCATGAGCTGGTACTTCATCTCCATGACCCGGCGGAAATAATCCTCAAAGTCCGTCCCGTAATCCCAGGGTTCCTTGGGGGGCTGCCCGTGGCAGCGGGTGTGGGAGGAAAGCGCACCAAAGGGGAGCCACCGCCGGTAGAGTTCCTCCGGCGTGCGGCGGGTAAAGCCGCCGATGTCATGGCTCCAGAAGGAGAAGCCCGACAGGCCCAGTGACAGGCCACCGCGCAACTGGGCTTCCATGCCCATGTCGGAGGTCTCGGCATCCCCACCCC
>RFHL01000975.1 GCA_003696875.1 Bacteroidota bacterium
GGAAAGGTTCTGGACCTGCCCTCGGCCCCGACCTTGTCCGACGGGACGGCGGGTGGCCTGGAGCCTGAGAGCCTTACCTTTGCGCCATGCCGGGACCTGGTGGACGAATGGGCGCTGCTGAGCGAAGATGAGATACGGTCCGGTTTGCGCTTCCTGCTTGAAAAGCATTACCTGATGGTGGAGGGGGCGGCGGCCCTGTCCGTAGCCGCCTTACGGCGGGAAGCCCGCCGCTGGGCCGAAAAGTCGGTGGTTCTGGTCCTATGTGGGCGCAAGCTGGGCCTGGAGACGCTACGCGGGCTGATCAAGGAGTAGAAACTTGTCGGATTTTTTATGCGCGCGGGCTTTGGGAGGGAGATTTTTTTTCGACCTTTGACCTCCATGTGGACAAGATTTATTCAAGCGGGGAAGCGGCTCCTCGATGCCTTCACGGGCTGGTTGCATAAAAGGGAGTACGATGCCGGGCTGATCAGCAGTGTGCAGCGGTGGTTGCCTTATGTAGGGGGGGCGGTGCTGGTAGCGGGCCTGGCGGTGCTGTATGAAAAACTCTTTGAATGGGCCGAACACTTCCTGATCCTCGTCAAGACCCATGCTGATTGGCTGTTTTTTGGGTTGACACCGGTGATGTTTCTCTTGGGGTGGGTCATGGTACGGCGCTATGCGCCGGCGGCGGGTGGCAGCGGGATTCCCCAACTTATGGTCGCGATCGATGCCCGCAAGGGGCAGAAGCGGGTCTCCACAGGAGATCTCCTGGGAGGGCGGGTCTTGCTGACCAAACTGGGGAGCAGCGTGGCAGCCTTGCTGGGGGGCGCCCTGATCGGGCGGGAGGGCCCGACCATCCAGATGAGTGCGGCCATCTTTTACGTGATTCACAAGCTGCTGCCCGCGAGCTGGCCCCGGATTGAGCGCCCGCGCATGTTGATAGCCGGGGGGGCAGCGGGGCTCGCCGCGGCCTTTAACACGCCACTCGGTGGGATCGTGTTTGTGATCGAAGAGCTCACCCGGGCCCACCTCAATACCTTCAAGTCTTCCTTGCTCTATGCCGTCATTTTTGCCGGGATGACGGTACAGTGGTTGTTGGGGCCATACCTTTACCTGGGCTATCCCAAGGTGGCCGCAGACGGTCTGGACACCCTGTTGTGGGTGGTCCTGTTTAGCGCGGTGGCGGGAATCGCCGGAGCCTATAAGAGCAAGCTCATCCTGGCGATCCTGGCGTGGAAGCGCCGCCGGGTGCGGGGCTGGGGGCAGGTATGGTTTGTCCTGGCCTGTGGCCTGGCCGTGGGGGCGATCATCTTCTTCAATGACGATGTGGCCTACGGTCCGGGCAAGGAGATTATGAACAGGTATCTATTTAATCAGCATCGGGCCCCGGCGACGCTGAGCCTGCTACTGAGCCGCTTTTTTGGGGCGATCCTTTCCTACAGCAGCGGGGTAGCCGGCGGGGTCTTTGCGACCTCGCTCACGACGGGCTCGCTGGTGGGCGAGCTGCTGATGAATCTGCTGGACCTCCCGGCGGAGAACAAGCTGTTTATTCTATCGGCCATGATCGGCTTCCTGACCGGGGTGACCCGTTCTCCCTTTACATCCTCAATCCTCGTCCTGGAGATGACCGATCGCCACTCGGCGATCTTTCACTTCATGCTGGCGGGCCTGGTGGCCTCGGTCGCGGCCCGGCTGGTGGACCGGCGGTCGCTCTACGGCGAGCTAGCCAAGGCTTACCTGCAGCCGGAGCCTGCGGA
>RFHL01000976.1 GCA_003696875.1 Bacteroidota bacterium
ATCCTGCACCGCAATGGCCTGGAGTTCTTCTTTCCTGAGGCCGACATGGCGAGTTTTACAGATCGAATCACTCTTTTGTATTCTCCCCAATGGCATTGGTTGGACCGGGAGGTCGACTCTGCTCTTTTCAGAACATCTCCCGGTTACAATCTTCGTTTTCAGGGGGATGTTACCGCGCGGGTTCGTGGTGAAGTAGAACTGGAAGGACCTATTTACCTGGCGCGGGGCGCCCGCGTGGAGGAGAATGACAAGGTCTGGACGACCGGGCGGACCCTCCATTTTGATTTGAATATCAGTCGCGGCGATCAAGACTGGTTACAGGTTGTTCCCCTTGGTCGCCAGGCGGGGCTGAAGATTCGCGTGCAGACAGGCAGCAGGGAGTTGGCTGCGAACCAACTCTTGCTAGGCGGAGAAGGGCTGCCGTTGGCAGAGCCCCCGTTCAAATTCGGTGTCAGTGATCTTGGGCTGTTGCGGGCCGATCATCTCCCGGAGCCTCCTGCAGGGGCCTTGACTGTCAACCTCTGGTATCGTGACCATCAGGTCTTTGCTGACATGGACAATCAGGCATTGCCAGGTGAACTGCGGCAGATGTTGAAAACCCAGGGATACATTCGTTGATGTCTACGTGGTCACTGTGGCGCGGAGGGCTGATTTCCAGCCTGATGTATGGGCTGTTTTTCCTTGCATGCTGGTTCACCAGCGGGCTCAGCTATCTCGGCAAGGGAAGCGAGGCTGCCACCTCGCTGGTGCGGGACCATTATCTCTCCGACTATTTGCTCGTTAATGGCCGGCTCCTCCTGTTGTCGCTCCTTCTCGGATTTTTGCTCGGAATTTACGCTCAGCTTGTCCTGGCAGGTTGCCGTCTGCACCGACGCCATGCGCAGTTGCGCGGGGCCGCACTGGTCGTGCTGTTGAGCATGGTGATGCTGGCGGCAACCTTTGTGGCGGGGCCACAACTCTTTATTGAGCCTTACCTGGCGGGTGGGTTTCTGGCACGTTGCCTGGATATCGTTTATGCTTTCGGTCACCCTGGCCTTCCGCACCTGCTGCTCGCATTCAGTCTATTGCCGGCTTTGGCAGGCCTTTGGAAGTTTACTGGGAAAGGGGTGTTTTGCGCGGTCCTGGTGG
>RFHL01000977.1 GCA_003696875.1 Bacteroidota bacterium
GCCCGCATACAGCGTCAGAAAAAGCCTCACTTGGCCCGCCAAGCTCGGTTTTTCTTCCTTGTCTGCGCACAAGGTCTCGGTGCAAAATCGGGAAGTTCTTTTTCTCGCGTTACTAAGCAGAAAAACCGCCGGGGCCGCTGGCGGCCCCGGCCCATTCTCCTGACTTTCAATCCTAAAACGATGAAATACTCCATCCTTACGCTCTTGTTTGCGGCGGCCTTGCTGGTCGGCTGCATGCGGGAAGATCCCGTCCTGGAGCTGGACATTTCGCCCTCAGCCCTCATGGTCGATGCGGGCACCCCCATTGACTTTACCATCACCGGCACAGCCGATTTCCTGGTTTTCTACGATGGGACCCCGGGCCGCGAATATGCAAACTATCCCAAGGCTACCGCCTTGAGCATCAATATGTCGGTCGACAATCCCACCTTTTCCTACACCTACAATACCAATGATACGGTCACCGCGACCTTTGTGGCCTCTTCCTATGGCAACTGGAGTGAGTCGCGCGAAGAGAAGGTATTCGAGTTTGAGTTTATCATACTCGATAACAACACCAATCTTGCTTTTGCCTCCCTGAAAACCCCCGGCCTTTTTGGCCGGGAGTACGAAGGGGTGATCGACCCGGACGCCAGTACGGTGACCGTGACGATCCCGGCCGGTACCAATCTCTCCAACCTGACCACGACGCTGAACACTGAGTCAAACCGGGCCACGATTACGCTGGATGGGGCACCCTTTGCCAACAAGAGCGTGGTCAACTTCTCCAGCGGTTCCCGGACCTTCCGGGTTACAGCCGCCGGCGGAGCTACCCAGGATTGGCTGGTGCAGGTGGTAAATTAGCCATCGTTTGGGAACGTACCTACAAAGGCGGCTGTCTCCAAAGGGAGACAGCCGCTGTTTGCTTTGGGGAGAGAAGGGAATTCAGAGGATGATGGTAAGCAGCGCATAGAGCACCATCGCTTGCAAGGCAAGCAGTAAGAGTTCTAATCCCCAGCGATTATGGTGGTGCTTCATGGAGCCTGGCGCTACGTTTTTGCCACCAGTAAGGTAGCTTCCATAGCGCTGCGGCCGATTCAGTTATTTTCCAAAAACGTACACTATTTTCTCTGTTTCGCAAAATGGGGCTCAGGTCTTCACCGCTTCATGCTGCTGCATGTAGTCCCGGGGGCTGCTGCCAAAGCTTTCCTTAAAACAAACCGAAAAGTACTTGGGGTTATCAAATCCCACGGCATAGGCCACATCGGAGACGCAATAGTTACCTTTTTTCAGCAGCTGGGCCGCGATGCGGAGCCTGACCTGACGGATAAACAGATTGACCGTCAGGCCCGAGAGGGCCTTGAGTTTGCGATAGAGGCTCCCCTTGCTGAGGCCTACTTCCCGGGCGATCAGGTCGCCATTGAGCTCCGGGTCATCGAGGTGATCCTCGATGATCTTGATGATCCGGTTCAGGAGGTTTTGGTCGATCTCCTTCACCTGGATGTGGGCGGGGACCTCCGGGATGCTTTCCTGCAAGCTGCTTATCAGGCTTTCGCGGGTGGCGAGCATGTTGTGCAGCTTGAGGTGGAGGGCAGCGAGGTGAAAGGGCTTGGTCAGGTAGGCATCGGCTCCGGCCTGCAGACCGGCCAGTAGATCGGCCTCCTGCACCTTGGCGGTGAGGAGCAGGATCGGGATATGGCTCGTCCGGGGATCTTGCTTGAGGGTTTCGGTCAGGGCGAGCCCATCCACGCCAGGCATCATCACATCGCTGATGATGATGTCAGGGACGTAGCGCCGCGCCATGTCGATGCCACTCTGGCCATCTTCGGCCAGCAAAACGCGGTACCGGCCGCCCATACCCGTATGGAGGTACTGGCGCATGTCTGGCTGATCGTCTACGATCAGGATGATGGGCTGTTCGCTGTCTTCCATCGGTCGCACCGGAGGGGTATAGTCCTGATTTTCTTCTTGCTCCCGGGGCATCATGGAGCGGGTAAAGCGGTAGGCAAATGGGGCCGGCTCTGGCGATGCCGGCAGGTTGGGCGAGGGCAGGGAGACAAGGAAACAGGTTTCCTGGCTATTGGGACACAAGACGACGCTACCCCCGAGTTGGTGGGTAAGGTCCCGGACGAGGGAGAGCCCGATGCCGGAGCTCAGAGCACCATTTACGGCTTGGTTGGCGTAGAAAAAGCGGTCAAAAATGTGGGGTGCCACTTCGGCCGAGATGGCCGGACCGGTATTGCTCACCCGTAGGTGGAGGGTCTGCCCGTCAAGCTCCAGACGCAGCGTGATGCGCCCCTGCTCCGATACATATTTGAAAGCGTTGGACAGCAGGTTATAGAGGATTTTCTCCAGCTTGTCGGTGTCGAGGACAAAGGGAATCTCCTTCGCCGACGTCTCAAACTGCAAGTCGATACCCTGCCGCTGGGCCAGCGGCTCGAAGAGCTGGCACAGCTCCCGGCAGAAGGTCACGGCGTCGCGCTGCTCCAGTTTCAGATCTAGTCGGCCGGACTCCACGGCGCGAATTTCCAGCAGCTGGTTGATCAGGCGAAACAGCCGCATCTCGTTGCGATACATCAGCTCCAGTTGCTGCCGGACCGAGTCAGTGTCGGCAAAGGTTTCCTGGTCGAGCAGGCGCTCGGTCTGCCCCAAAATCAGGGTCAGGGGGGTCCGAAACTCGTGAGAGACGTTGGTGAAAAAGTTGAGTTTGGACTGGTCTGACTCGTGCATACGCTCAGCCATCCATTCGACCTCGGCCTTCTGGGCGGCGAGCTCCTCATTGTGTAGCGCCAGCCGGTCCCGCTGTTCGGCAATTTGCTTGTTTTGGGCCAGCACCTCGGCTTGTCGGGCCTGCAACTCATGATAGATGCGCTCCAGTTGCTCGGATTTGTCCTCCAGCGCCTGGGTACGCGCCTGAACCAGGCGGGCCAGGACGCGCTTTTTCTGGGTCAGCTTGCGGGTGCGCACCTGCACATAGGCAAAGGTGGTGAGCAGCAGCAGGATTAGTAGCAGCACCTTGAACCAGGTGGTTACCCAGAAAGGGGGGAGCACCTCAATCTTCAGGGCGTGCGTATCGCCGCCCCAGGTACCGTTTAGGTCGGTACATTCCAGTTGAAGGGTAAAAGTTCCGGCGGGCAGATTGGTGTAGCTGATGTCGCGCTGCTGCGGCCCCAGGACCGTCCATTGGGTTTCGAAAGGGGACAACCGGTAGCGAATCCGAATTTTCTCGGGAGCGGCAAAATGGAAGGCCGCTATGGAAAAGGAAACCACCTTGTCGGCAGGCTTCAGGGTGAGGTGGTCGATATAGCTGATCGAGCGGCTCAATGGGATGCGTCCATTGATTTCAGCTCCAGGGTACACCACCTGATTGTTGATGCGCAACTCCGTGAGGGCCAGGTCTGGCCGGAAAGGGTTGGGCGTCAGGCTGTCAGGGTGAAAAACGCTCACTCCTTTTACGCCACCAAAGTACAGGCGCCCATCGGGTCCCTTGAGGTAGGCCCGTTCGTTGAATTCATTGCTCTGGAGTCCATCTGACTGGGCATAGTGAGAAACGTTGCCTGTCCGAGGGTCGTAGCAGGTGAGGCCTATGTTGGAGCTGATCCAGAGGCGCTGATGATCATCGGCCACGATGCCATGTATGACACTATTGGGCAGGCCATAGCTGGCGTCGATGAGGGTGCAGGTCTCTGTTTTTGGGTTAAATCGGCAGAGCCCCTTTCCGGTGGCCAGCCAGAGGATGTCCTCCTCGTCCTGCTCCTGAAGGAAAATGGCCCGAATGGTATGTTCACTTGACGGGGGACCACCGGCATTCAGGTAGCGCTTGAACTGACCTGTTCTTGGGTTGTAGCGATGGAGGCCCGCATTTCGGGTTCCTACCCAGATATTCCCTTCCCGATCTTCTTCCAGATCGTAGATCCAGCCATCGGCCAGGGCTTCGGGATTGTCTGGGTCGGGCAGGGCGTAGCGAAAGGTATCTACCCCAGGCTCCAGGATACATAACCCAAAATTGGTGCCACCAAAATAAACCGTACCATCCTGTCCTACGCATATGTCCCGCAGCGACCACATTTTGAAAGCGCCAGGGTGGTCGGGCGCATGATGGTAGTTTCTGAATTGACCCGTTTCGGGGTTGTAGTAGCTAACCTTATAGTCAAAGTATCCCAGCCACAAGCCCCCCTTTCGGTCGGGCTGCATCGTGCCGACCAGTCGACCGGTGGGGTAGGGATCGTCCGTATAGATCTGACCAGGTTGGCGCTTACTCAGGGGCCAGGTTGTTTCTTCACCGGTTTGGAAGTCTTTGATATACAGCCCACCATGTGTACCCATCCACAGCCGACCTTGTGGGTCGATATAGAGACCATAGGCATCGCTTGTGGGGATCTGGCCCATACCCGGATAGCCCTGGCCAAGATGCACAAAAGGCATTTCATAGAGGTTGACAAGGGTGAGTCCTCCCTTTTCGTGTCCCATCCAGAGGACGCCCTTGTTGTCTTCGAAAAAAACCTTGACCTGATTGGGGCCGAGCGAATTGCCTAAGTGCGGATCGTGTTGATAGGTTTCTACCTTTAGGTCATGGGTATGGATCCGCCAGAGCAGGTGGGTTCGTCCTGAGGTCGCCCATATGTTGTCATGCTGGTCTTGGTATAGGATCGGAATCTCCCTTTGGCCGAGTTCCGGAATACGAAAAATGTTCCCATCTGAATGTATGACGAACAGACCGTTGGACGTTGCCGCCCATAGCCGCCCCTTCTGGTCGGTGACTAGTTGTTGCACGGCGATTTCGCCATCGATGGTCTCCGACACCCCCAACTCATCAAGGTACTGCTGAGGCGCATTCCGTGGGTTGGCGGATACCCGGTATAGGCCCTTGTGTAGGCTACCCACCCAAATATCCCCTTCATGGGTAGGGAGTAGCGATAAAATGTTGTCACCGCTTTGATAATCAATCGGCAGCCGCAGTCGCGCCCGTCCCTCCGCCGGCCAGTACTGGACCAGGCCTTCGGTGGTGCTCAGCCATAGGCTACCTGAGGGACCTGGGAGAATGTGCGAAATCGCGGGTTGGGCCGGAACCCCTTCTGCCCCTGAAAATAGATGGCGTTGAAAATCCCTGGTGTCTGAGCGGTACTGGTGCAGGCCTTTTTTTGTGCCTACCCATATCTGCCCGTTTTCATCTTCGTGGATCCAGTGGTTTTTTCCTCTGACGTTGGAAAAATAATGGCTGGACAGGCTGTGGACGTCGCCGGGCTGGTGCCAGAAGGTCGTAAAGGATTCCTGTTCCGGTTCGAATAAGCATAGGCCACCATTACCATAGACCAACCACAACCGACCAGCCTGATCTTTTTTGACAATGGTCACCCAATGGTGCTGCAGGCTGTTGGCCTTATTCGGAATGGGATAGTACTGCTTGAAGGTGTGCCCATCGAACCGGTTGAGCCCGTCCTGGGTGCCGATCCACATAAAGCCCAGGTCATCCTGGGCGATCGAGGTCACCAGAGAATGGCTGAGCCCATCCTCAATGTTGAGCCGGTCAAAGCGCAGTATAGGCGCCTGTCCCGGCAACCTGGCCAGCAGGCCAAGCAGGGAGAAAAGAAAAAACAGCTCTCGCATAACAAAAATCGCAGAAGTAGTAGTTCGTTCCATCAAAATGCGGCCGGAAGGGCCGCCAGGGCAGTATGAGCCGGGCCTGGCCCGGCTTCCAAGTCTTACAGCTTTCGGAATTTCTGGGTCCACTGCTGGTCCCCCCGGACCAGACGCACCACATACATCCC
>RFHL01000978.1 GCA_003696875.1 Bacteroidota bacterium
CGTAAAAAGGGGGCAGCCTAGCGAGGCTGCCCCCTTCGTTTTATTCGCATCCATAGCGGATATCAGCCGGGCTATTTCCGCAAGCCAATTTCCCGCAGGCGCTCCTCCAGATAGCCCCCGGCCGTGATATCCGGGTAAGCCTTGGGGTGAGCCGCATCGACACAGCTATCCAGACAGGCCAGGCTCATTTCAGAACGGGGATGGAGAAAAAAGGGCACCGAATAGCGAGGCTCGGCCATCTTTTCCCGGGGCGGGTTCACCACCCGGTGGGTGGTGGATTTCAGGCGATTGTTGGTCAAGCGCTGGAGCATGTCCCCGACGTTGATCACGATCTGATGGGGGGCCGGCTTGGCGTCGATCCACTGCCCTTCGGCATTGAGCACCTGCAGACCATCGGCGCTGGCACCGATCAGCAGGGTGATGAGGTTGATGTCCTCATGTTCGGCCGCTCGTACTGCCCCCTCGGGCACTGCATCCGGGTTTTCGATGGGGAAATAGTGGATCGGGCGCAAAATGGAATTGCCGTGATGGATTTTGGCGTCAAAATAATCCACCGGCAAGCCCAGGTACTCGGCGATGGCCCTCAGCAGTTGCCGGCCTGACGCCTGCAAGGACTGATACAGTTGCACGCCATATTGCTCAAAATCAGGAACTTCTTCCGGAAAGATATTTTCCGGGTACTCGGCCCTGATGGGGTCGTCTCCCTCCACGATCTGTCCGATGTGGTAGAACTCCTTCAGGTCCCCGACATTGCGCCCCTTGGCGTGCTCCTTACCTTTGGAGGTATAGCCCCGCTGCCCGGCCAGCCCATCAATTTCATACTTCGCCTTTACGGCATCGGGCAGGGCAAAGAAGGATTGAAAGGCTGCATAAGCCCCCTCGATCACTTCGGGTGCCACACCATGATTAGATACAATGGCAAAGCCGATGCGGGAGAAGGAATCCCCCAGCTTTTGGACAAAAGCCGCCTTTTGGCCGGCATTTCCCTGGGTATAATCGTGCAGGTCGACGGAAGGAATAGACTGAAAACTCATCGCTGGAAGCTTTTTGAAAGATAAGCAAAAAGGGCTGCAACGGGATAGGGCTCGAAAGAAGGAAAAAATTAGCATTTTTCCGCCATCATTCATAGTCCCGCCGCATGTCTCTGCCCCGATCCAGCCCAAACCCATTGCTATCGCTTTTTCTCCTCACGGGCCTGTGGGCACTGCTGCCAAATGCCGTCTGGGCCCAGGATCGGTGGGTCCAAATAGAGGCCCGAATCTGGCCGGTGGAACAGGCAAGCGCTCCAGTCTACCAGGCTTTCTGGCGCTGGTCCTGTGACAGCCTGGGCCGGCAACATATTCTCACCGTCCAGGGGCACCAGGGTGCCCCCCTCTGGTCCAATTGGTTGCCGGACCCCGACCCCGAACAAGCGCTAGACCCCGCCTGGTGGCAGGAGCAAGCCGGCTGGTCCGGCCCAATGCGACCTGCTATCGGCGACAGCACCCAGTATCACCTGATAAGGCCCGAGGCCTTTCCTCAGGCTGCGGCCATCCGGCTAAGGTGGCATCGGCGATCAGACGAGGTCGAGACAATCTGCTTTCAGATGTGGGGCACCTGCCCGATACCTGGCCTGCGGGC
>RFHL01000979.1 GCA_003696875.1 Bacteroidota bacterium
CCCTCCCCGCCGAGGAGATCGGTGGCGGCCGCCCGCCCTTTCTGCTCGTGGTGGACGTGGGCCACTCCATCGCCCTCTACACCGACTGGAGCCGCGCCGGCGGCCACTACGTGCCCTTTCCCGATCCGGCCCGCTACCGCCTGCGGCTCGAAGACCTGCGGCAGGAGGAGGTCCGGGCGCTGCTGCGCACCATCTGGACCGATCCCCTGAGCCTGGACCCCAGCCGCCGCAGCGCCCGCGTCACCCGCGAGATCGCCGACCGCCTCGCCCGTCTCGCCCGCTCGCTGGAGGGCGCCCACCCGGCCGAGGCCGTGGCCCAGTTTCTCATGCGCTGCCTCTTCACCATGTTTGCCGAGGATGTGGGCCTGCTGCCGGCCGGCAGCTTTACCCAGCTACTGACCGAGATGAAGGCCCAGCCCGCGGGCTTTGCGCCGGCCCTGCAGTCGCTCTGGGAGAGCATGGACCGCGGCGGCTTCTCGCCCATCGTGCGACAGGCCATCCCCCGCTTCAATGGCGGCCTCTTTGCCCAGAGCGAGGCCCTGCCCCTCAATCCCGATCAGATCCAGCTGCTGGTCGAGGCCGCCGAAGCCGACTGGCGCGACGTGGAGCCCGCCATCTTTGGCACGCTGCTGGAGCGGGCCCTGGACCCGCGCGAGCGCCACAAGCTGGGCGCCCACTACACCCCCCGCGCCTACGTGGAGCGGCTGGTGCAGCCCACCGTGATCCAGCCGCTGCGGGCCGAGTGGGCCGCCACCCAGGCGGCCGCCCTGCAGCTGGCCGAGGACGGGCAGGAGGCCCGGGCCATCGAGACGGTGCAGGCCTTCCTGCGGCGGCTGGCGCAGCTGCGCATCCTGGACCCGGCCTGCGGCAGCGGCAACTTTCTCTATGTCACCCTGGAGCTGCTCAAGCGGCTGGAGGGGGAGGTGCTCAACCTGCTGCGGGACCTGGGCCACGGGCAGATCAGCCTGGAGCTGGGGGGCGTCATGGTCACCCCGGCCAACCTGCTGGGCCTGGAGATCAACCCCCGCGCGGCGGCCATCGCCGAGCTGGTGCTCTGGATCGGCTTCCTCCAGTGGCAACTGCGGCAGCAGGGCGACCTCGGGCAGCTGCCCGAACCCATCATCCGCGACCTGCACAACATCGAGTGCCGCGACGCCGTGCTCAGCTGGTCCGGGCGCAGGCCGCAGGTGGACAAAGATGGACAGCCCGTCACCCGCTGGGACGGGCGCAGCACCCGGCCCCATCCCGTGACCGGCGAGGAGGTGCCCGACCCCGAGGCCCGGGTGCAGGCCTATACCTACCACGACCCGGCCGCCGCCGAATGGCCCGATTGTGATTTTATCGTGGGAAATCCGCCGTTTCTAGGCAAAGGAGAACGGATGCGGGCCGCGCTTGGGGATGGATACATTGAAGCGCTTCGCCAAGCCTACCCCAAGGTGCCGGGCTCTGTGGACTTTGTCATGTACTGGTGGTTCAAAGCAGGGGAGCTTGCCCGAAGTGGGCAGATACAGCGCTTTGGGTTCATCACCACCAACAGCATCAGCCAAACCTTCAACCGCCGGGTTATTGCTTACCACTTGGAGCAGAAAAAGCCCCTTTCCCTAGTATTTGCTATCCCTGACCATCCATGGGTGGATAGCACAGATGGGGCAGCAGTGAGGATTGCTATGACGGTTGCGGAAAGCGGAAAAACGTTAGGCCAATTGCAATCCGTTCTTAATGAACATGTTGCAAAATCTGGAGAAACTGAGGTAGACCTATTGAAAGAGTCAGGATCAATATTTCCTGATTTAAGCATTGGAGCGGATGTATCAGGAGCAAAGAGCCTAAGGTTTGCTGAGAACCTCCATTCAAACGGCATGATGATTCGAGGCTCTGGGTTTATTATTGATTTTTCACAAGCAGAAAAATTAGGTCTTGGAAGA
>RFHL01000980.1 GCA_003696875.1 Bacteroidota bacterium
CCCAACAACCACCAGGGCATGTTGCGACCAGAGAGAAAGAATTCCGAAGCCGAAGAGCCCGCCTTGCGGGCCACCAGGATCCCAATGAGCAGGGACAACAGGAAAAAGGCGAGGATAATCGCCCAGTCGATGGGTGCCAGAACCATAGCGTAGTCGTGAGGGGTCAGACGTCAGAAGCGAGAGGCGAAAAGGAAGGAGGGAAAAACAGCCTGTTACAGCCTCTCAGCAGCAGGAGCTTGGGGCTCACAAGATGCACAATGCCGGGACGTATTGCAATACGCCCCGGCATTGGGTTGAGCGGAAGAGGCATTAGCGGCTGCTGAGAGAGGGGAGCAGTTCTTCTTTCACCCACACATAGTGGGGCGCCAGCTCCAGCGCTTTCTGAAAAGCATCCCGGGCCTTTTCTGCCTGCCCAAGCTGTTGATACGCCTGTCCCAGCCAGGCCAGGGCCTCAGGATATTGCCAGCCATGCGCATAGTTTAGCGAATCCTGCTCAAAGTGGGAAATGGCCTGCTCATAGTGATACACGGCTTCTTCCATATCGCCACCCCAGTTGGCTGGGGTGTGGTAGTAAGCATGGGCCCGCTCCATCCAAACGTAAGGATTGTCCGGGTCCTGAGCGAGTGCCTTTTCCAGGTTGGCAGTGCTTTTGCCCCCCAAAAACATTCCCTTCATGGGGCTGAGGGCGATCTGCAGCCCCTGGAGGGAGCCCAGCAGTGCCTGTACCGCTGCCGCCTCCGGATGCTGTTTCCGCCGGGCCTCGGTCGCGGCGACCAGCGCCTCTAGTTCGGCTTCCGGCTCATCCAGGCCCGGGCAGCCCTCCAGACAAAGGTTGAGCCGGGCGCGGCGGGCGCTGTGATACATGTACCAGCGCCGGGTATCCGATGGAGATGCGTGCTGAAGCTGCCCCAGAACTTCCAGCAGGCTGTCGGCAGCCCTGAGATCGGTGCTCAGGTAGGCTCGGGCAAAAGCTTCTTCCGTTTGCAAGAATGGATCAAGGGGCACCTGCTGGGACCGGCCTGGAATGGGATGTATCAGCAGGCTACACAAGATGAGTACAATGGAAATCGTGGGCGTTCTCATAGCGATAGGGATGAATGGTGATAAAAGAAAAAGGAAGGCTTGGTGTATGCAGGCCATCAGGGACCGCCCGTGGCCGGTGGACCGGCGCGCAGGGCCTCCCGATCGACCCATTGCCCCCGGTAGACCACTCCTGTGATGGCCTCGGTATGCCGGATATCCTCAATCGGCGAGGCCCCCAGGATGAGCAGATTGGCCGTGGCTCCGGGCGATAGCCCGATGGGTTGCCCCAGAAAGTCGCCCGCCCGCGTACTCGCCGCGGCGAGGGCCTCCCAGGGGCTCAGCCCGTGGGCAACCAGCAGCGTCAGTTCCCGGTGGAGCGACCAGCCGTGAAAGGTGCCCGGGTTGCCAGCATCGGTACCCGCCAGCATAGGTAGGCCGGCCTGATGTAGACGGCGCAGGCTGGCTTCCATATCCAGCGCCATAGCCCGCTGGTAGGCCAGCCAACGACGGAGTTGGATCTCCATCCGATTGCTATCCCGGTAGGCGTCGATCATGCCGGGCAGGGCGACGCCCTGCAGCAGCGGACGGTCCAGCAGCTCGGGCTGGGAAACCAGATGGTAAAAGTCAGATTGCACCGTCAAGGTAGGGATGATCCAGGGACGGCGGGCTTGTAGCAAGGCCAGCACTGAGTCGGGTAGGGGACCGTCAGGGAGGTGGGTAAAGGCCGTCACGCCGGCTTGGACTACCTCATACACATCAGTCCAGCTGCCTACATGAGCGACAGTCTTCAGTCCCAGGCTGTCGGCAGTCTGAATGATGGCTTGCATCGTAGGCCGATCCATGCTGGGCATGCGGTAGGGGGCATGGTCGTAGACCAGCTTGACGACATCAGGCCGCCGGGCCGCCAGATCCAGGACTTCCACCCGGGCCTGGGCAGGGGTGTCAACCGTGCGGGTCGGGATACCGTATTCGGTGCCATGTCCCCCGCTACAGGTCAGGATGGGACCGGCGCAATAGATATCGGCCGTGAAAAGGCCTTCGCGGCGCTGCCGGTCGCGCAGCCGCAGGATCTGATTTTCCTCCGAAAACAAATCCAGAAAGCCTGTCACCCCCGCATAGAGCATGCGCCGCCCAGCCTCCTTGGTCCCAAAGGCCGCCAGCCGCGGCCCCGGGGCCATGTTGCCCCAGCTGTGAACATGGGCATCGATCAGGCCCGGCAGGACAAACTGTCCCCGCAGGTCGCGGGCTGGACCGGCGTAGCCGGGTGCGCCTCCATCCCGATAGATGGCGGCG
>RFHL01000981.1 GCA_003696875.1 Bacteroidota bacterium
CCTCTTTGCCGGCGAGCATCTCGCCATTGAGAGCGGCGAGGCCGCCGCGGAAAGTTTGCTGTAGCCCTCACACGGGACGCAGTCCCGCGCGAGCGAAAGGCAAAGTGTTCCTCTCGCTTCTGACAGCAAAGCGATCTGACCTCTCTACCGGCAATTCTCAATCACCATGGCCCGCTCATAGCCGGTGGGATGGTACCAGTCAGGCCGGTTGGGGCCCTGCATGTTGACAAAGAAGGCGATCACCTGCCGCCGTTCCAGCGGCGTGAGCCGCCGCGCCGCAAAGCAGTCGGCCTCCTTTTCGTACTGTTGCCGCACCCAGGCGCGGTTGTAGGGATTGGCGTCGAAGTACTCGCGCCGGATGTGGTTGAGGGCATGGTGGCCGTGCTCATGCAGCCGGAAAAAGCGGGCCAGCGCGGGTGGCACCTGCCGCATGATCTGTGGATTGTAGTAGATCACCGGTCCAAACTGATCGTAGGTGGCCATCGCCACGTCGGGCAGGCCGGGCATGGCGATCTCGCGGATCTGCTGGGCCGCAAGGGGGAGGCTCAGCAGGAAGGTGCTCATAATCAGAAATATAAGGCGCTTGCTGTTCATCACAGGAGGATCATTGTTGCTTGAAGTCCGGGTTAAAGAGCAGGCCGATGGCATTGCCCCAGGGGTCGAGCACCGTGGCGGCGATAAGGGCTCCGCCCACCGATTCGGGCGCTTCGAGCGGCGCAGCGCCCAGGCTGAGCAGAAAATCATAGGTCTTCTGGACATTGGCGACGCCCCAGTAGGCGAGCACATTGGCGGTTTTGCCTGCCGCCGGGGCCGGATCGGGCTGCAAGCCCAGTTCGTAGCCCCCGATGTCAAAGCCTACGTAGTAGTCCTCGTTGAAGTAGGGTTCCAGCCCGAAGGCCCGGGTGTACCAGTCGATGGCGGCGGGCAGATCGGCGACTTTGTAGATGACGGTGCGGAGACCCAGCATGGAGGGGAGGTAAAAGGTGTGTAGGCCCAGACAAGATACGTCAGGGGCCTATGGGTTCCAAGCCAAACCAGGGCGATAATACGAAGGCTGGCCCTATGATTCCAGCACCGACAGCCGGGCCCGGTACCAGGTGAGGCCCTTGTGGAAATAGGCCTCCTCG
>RFHL01000084.1 GCA_003696875.1 Bacteroidota bacterium
CCGTCAGTGCCTGGAGCGCGTAGTCCCGCTCCGACTCGTAGTCACCGATTTTTCCCATCAGGACCCCGAGGTTGTTGGCCACCAGACCCACCGATTGGTGGTGAGGGCCCACGACCTGCCCAAAGACGCTCAGGGCTTCTTCATAGGCCCAGATGGCACTGTCTATCCGCCCCATATAGTCGTAGATATGCCCCAGATCACTGTAGGCATCTCCCAGGAGGGGGCTGTGGGGGGCATAGGTACGGCGCAGCCGGAGGTTTTGCCAGGAGGCGTCGCGGGCCTGCTCCAGGGTTGTTTGGCGGGAATGATAGAGGCTCAGCATTTGCCAGGTACTGGACTCGGACAAATGGGTAACCGTATCGGTGACAGGGGCTTGCTGGTAAGCTTGGAGCGCTTGCCGGAAGGCCAAATAGGACGCTTCGATGTGCCCATGCCGCTCCAGTGCCGCGGCGAAGTTGTTGAAAAAATCTCCCCGGGTGGGAGGAGGGGCCGTGCGAAAGCGCTGGCTGGTGGTATCGAGTGCCAGTAAGGCTTGCCAGACTTGGTCTGGGGCATCATGCTGGTGGCAGCCCATAGCAAGGTCGGCAGCAGTTGCCACGTAGGCCTCGGGCGTACCCCTCGTCTCACGCAGGCGCAGGACCTGCGCCAGGTCGTTGAGGGCTTGCCCAGGCCTGCCGTCTGCCAGCGCGGCCTCCGCTGCAGCCTCCGCTGCAGACAGAGGATCCTGACCTTGGAGGGGAAGGGCAGACAAAAGCAGCCATCCCAGCAGGAGGCAGGATAAGGACCAGTTGCTTGGATGCTTCATGTGGGAATAAATATACGGGAATTCCCTGGCTAGGGTAGGGTGGGGCGCCGTTTGAGCCGGATCTGGCGACGCTTCGCCCCCACCTGAGTACGGTTGACCGGATTTTTCCGGCCTGGAATGGCCATGAAAGGGAGATTTGCCAGGGTGAGGGGAGGACCTTTTCCTCCACCCGTTTCCATGATCATAACGAAGATCCCTATGGCATCTTATCATCTGATTTTTGGGGCTGGCGTCGTCGGCCAGGCCATCATGAAGCAATTGCTGGCGCAAGGGCAGCCGGTGATGATGGTCAACCGTAGTGGGCGGGGCCCTTGGCCCGCAGAGGTGGCCTACCGGCAGGGCGATGTGCGGGACGCGGATTTTGTGCGGACCCTGGCCCGCGAGGCGGCAGTGGTTTACCAGACCCTGAATGCGCCCTACCATCGCTGGCCACAGGATTTTCCCCCTATGCAGGCGGGCCTGCTGGCGGGGATGCGGGGACTGGGGGTGCCATTGGTCGTGCTGGAAAATGTATACATGTACGGCGACACGGAGGGACAGCCTATGTGGGAAGATACCCCCATGCAAGCCACCACCCGCAAGGGGCGGGTGCGGGCAGCCATGTCACGAGA
>RFHL01000982.1 GCA_003696875.1 Bacteroidota bacterium
ACCGCAGGGAGGGGTCTGGAGCGCAGCGGAAGACGGAGCGACAGCGAACCCCGGAAGGGACCGGCGGGGGCGGCTGGCCGGTACGGCCGCCCCCGCAGCGCCCACCCCGATCCCGGCTTCAATCGACCACTATGGGGATTCCGTCGGCGAATGCGTACCGCATTCCGGGGAAGCTTGCTATTTTTGCCTGAAAACAGGGGAAAGTTGCCATCCTGAGCAGCTTCTCCGTATCTCTCAGGCATGCTGGAACTGAAAAACATTCACAAGTCCTATCATCTGGGGAGCCACTCCCTGCACGTGCTCAAGGGCATCGACCTCTCAATCGGGGAGGGGGAGCTGGTGTCGATCATGGGCTCGTCGGGATCGGGCAAATCGACGCTCCTCAACATCCTGGGGATTCTGGATACCTACGATGAGGGGAGCTTTCATCTGGATGGGACCCTGATCCAGGACTTGTCGGAGACCAAGGCGGCAGTGTATCGAAACCGCTTTCTGGGCTTTATTTTTCAGTCCTTTAACCTGATTTCCTTTAAAAATGCGATGGAAAATGTGGCGCTGCCCCTGTACTATCAGGGGGTGAGTCGCCGCAAGCGCAACCGGCTGGCGCTGGAGTATCTGGAGCGGGTGGGCCTGCGGGAGTGGGCCGACCACATGCCCAATGAGCTCTCGGGGGGCCAAAAGCAACGGGTGGCCATCGCCCGGGCGCTGATCTCGCAACCCAAGGTGATCCTGGCCGATGAGCCCACGGGGGCCCTGGACTCCAAGACCTCGCAGGAGGTGATGAACGTGCTGCTGGATATCAACCAGCAGGGCATCACGGTGATCATTGTGACCCATGAGCACGACATCGCCGAGATGACGCAGCGTATCATCCACCTCAAGGATGGGATGATTGAGGAGGATGAGAGAAAAAGTCAGCGGTCGGAGCAGAGAAGTCGGAGGTCAGAGTAGAGAAGTTCCCGCAAGCGGGATTTCGCTTCGCTCAACAGTGAGAGGTCAGAGCAGAGACGTCAGATTAAGAACCAGGAACTCCGAACCAAGAACTTCGAACCAGGAAGGCTCAACGCAAAACGCTCGCTATGTTTGACATTGACAAATGGCAGGAAATCTTTGCGACGATCGGGAAGAATCCCTTGCGGACCTTCCTGACGAGCTTTAGCGTGGGTTGGGGCATCTTCATGCTGATCCTGCTGCTGGGGCTGGGCAAGGGCCTGGAAAACGGGGTGCGGGGCGAGTTCCAGGGCGATGCGGTCAACAGCATCTGGATGTGGGCGGGCCAGACGACCCTGGCCCATGAGGGCCTGAAGCCGGGCCGCAACATCCGCTTTACCAATGAGGACTATGAGGCGCTGAAGCGGCGCCTGCCGCCCAATACGCATATCACTGGCCGCTTCTGGATCCCTGGTGGGGTCGAGGTGGTGTATGGCACGGAAGCCGGGGACTATGGGGTGCGCTGTGTGCACCCGGACCATCAGATCCTGGAAAACACAGGCCTGTACCAGGGGCGCTACATCAATGAGACCGACATCAAGGAATACCGCAAGGTGGCCATCATTGGCAAGGCCATTCAAGAGGAGTTTATGAACGGTGCCGATGTCGTCGGCGAATATATCAAGATCAATGGCATCCCCTTCCGGATTGTAGGGGTGTACCATGAGTACGGCGACGAGGGCGAAGAGGACGCCATCTACCTGCCGATCACCACGGCGCAGCGCACCTTCAACGGGCAGCAGTACATCAATCAGATCATGTTTACGGTGGGCAATGCCTCGGTGGCAGAGAGCAAGATTATCGAAAAAGAGGTCCGCCTGATGATGTCGGAGCGTCACCACTTTGATCCCGAAGATCCCCGGGCCGTGAACATCCGCAATATGGTGGAGCAGTTCCAGCAGTTTATGAATGTGATGACGGGTATACAGGTCTTTATCTGGATCATTGCGGGGGGGACCATCCTGGCCGGGATCATCGGGGTGAGCAACATCATGATCATCGTGGTGAAGGAGCGCACCCTGGAATTTGGGATTCGGAAGGCCCTGGGGGCCACCCCCTGGTCGATCGTGAGCCTGATCCTGCAGGAGTCCATTTTCATCACCACCCTGGCCGGCTATATCGGCTTATTGCTGGGCATGGGCCTGCTGGAGCTGATCGGCCCGGCCATCTCGGAGGGGGTGGAGATCTTTGGGGCACCCGAGATCAATCTGAACATTGCGCTGACGGCCCTAATCCTGCTGGTCATTGCCGGCAGCGTTGCCGGCCTGATTCCGGCCATGAAGGCCGCCAATATCCGGCCCATTGAGGCCCTGAGGGCGGAGTGATGGCAAATGGGCACATGGGTAAATGGGTAAATGGGTAAATGGGTAAATGGGTAAATG
>RFHL01000983.1 GCA_003696875.1 Bacteroidota bacterium
ATGTCAACCTCGGTGCAGGACTAAGCCTGGGCTACGGTGCCCCCCTCGTCCCCTCCTTCGCCGCCCTGAGCCAGTCGGTCTACGGAGGCGTAGGAGGCCTCCACGGCATGATCGGCAGCCTGCCAGGCGCCATGGGCGACCCCATGGGGTACTATGATGCCCAGCAAGGCAACCTGGATCAAATCAAGGCCATGGGCGGCGACCTGGAAAAGCTGTACAAAGCCCAGCAAAAGGGAGGCCTGCCTTTTGGCGCCGGCCTGCAGGCCGGCTACGATCCTATGTTAAAATGGTATCTGTCTGCCGGACTTCAGGGTAGTTTTTGATATATTGCCCCAACAAACGATTGCCTAATTTTGCAGCAACCAGACTTTTCCCCCCTGACCTCGAAGAACCCCGCCAGAGGCCTGTACGGATTGCTGGCCTGCCTCTGTTTCCTCTGCCTCCTCTCCGTCCACCTGCCTCCTGACCTGCCTGACCATGAGGGTCCCATTGGCACCCTGATCATAGATCCCGGGCATGGGGGCAAAGACCCCGGGGCCGTAGGGGCTACGGCCTACGAAAAAGACATCGTACTGGCCGTCGCCCAAAAGCTACGAGACCGCTTGCAGGAAACCTACCCCTCGATGCGGGTCGTCCTTACCCGGGAAGACGACACCTTCATCCCGCTCCATGAGCGGGGCGCCAAAGCCCTCGAAGCCAAAGGCGATTTTTTCCTTTCGCTGCATTGCAACGGGATGCGCAACAAAAGCAAGCGCGGTGCCGAAACCTATATCCTGGGGGTGAACCCCGGCCAGGAAAACTACAACACCATTATTGCGGAAAACGAGGCCATTCTGTTTGAAGAAAATTACCAGGATGTCTATGGGGATATGGATCCAAGCACCCCGGAAGGGTTCATTTATTTTCGCTTGCTGAAAATTGTCTTTCGCCAGGAAAGCAGCCGTCTTGCCGAACTCATCCAAAAGGAGTTCAAGCTTCGGGGACGCATAGACCGAGGCGTCAAGCAAGCCCCTTTCGTGGTCCTTTATCAGAGCGGCATGCCAGCCGTACTTGCCGAAATGGGCTTCATTACCAATCCGGAAGAGGAGCGCTTCCTGGTATCAGACAGCGGGCAGCAGGTGATTGCCGAGGCCCTGTTTCAGGCGATCCGGGGGTATAATCAATCTTTTGCCACGCAGGAAGACCCCATACGTGGCAAAAACGAATAATCCGAATGTCCTGGCACAAACCATCAGCGAAAACGCTTCCTTTCCAAAAAGACCAAACCAGGGCTCCGCGTACGAAGAGCGCTGGCAGGACCCCTCGCATCGCTTTCTATTCCTGCCAGCGGTTCTCCACACAAAACCTCACTCACCGCTTCAGGTAGCGGTAACTCCTGGCTTTGCCTACCACAATCTCACACAAGTAGTCGGCCTGCGGCAGGGAGTCCAGGTCCAGTTCAATCCGGTGCCGGCCTACCGAGGTATATTGAGCATACACTGCCGCAATGGGCTGCTGATCCGGGTCCACGATGGTAATCCTCACAGGCTGAGGATCTTTCAGATCCAGAATGATGGCCGTCCCGAAGAGAAATGGCTGGGGATACAAATGCGTGATGTGGGTGGCCGTAGGCAGCACCTCCACCGCGACCATGTCGCTGACGGCGCGTTCATTCTCCATGACCTGGATCAGGCGGTAATAATTGGTGCCGGCGGCGGGATCGGGATCGGTAAAGGCATACCGCTCCAGCGGAGTCCCATGATCGGCCGAGGCGATCATCCCGATGGTGCGCCAGCCCTGCCGGTCACTGCTGCGCTGAATCAGATACTCAGCGGCCTCAGGCAAGGGGACTACCGTCCAGGAAAGGGTCACGGCCTCCTCGGCCCTACGGGCCGAAAAGTCTGCCAGAGGCACCGGGGGCGGTGCCATGGTTTCGATCAGGGTGGCCAATCGGGCCTCCTGGATCTCAGTGGAACGCTCCTGTAGAGCCATCACGGCCAAGGAGTTGCGGTCTGCATCCAGCCGGGCGACCCCGGATGTCTGCCAACTGACGCCGGCAGCCGATTGGATGTGTACATGCACCGGTCCTCCCAGAGCGAGAGCGACCTCGCTGGTTTGGGCCTGTCCCCAGGCAAAGGTGAAGAGCGACAGAAATACCCCCAGGCTGAGCTTCAATGATTGCATGAATAGGATCGTTCTTGGTCCAATAACGGGAAGCGGGAACGGTATCCTGGGCAGCAATCCTAATTTGCATGAACAAACTGTCCGAAGCAAATATATTTCCCATCATGTAAGAAAAGGGGACCTTTTGGCCCTGGAGACGACGCTACTGGTACGAAAATTGGTAATATTCACATACTCAGAAATGCTCGTACCAGCCCGCCGACCGGGCCTCATCCAGAGGCTCCTCCTGTGGCTGTCTCAGGATGCTCACCACCCAGATGATAACCAGGAAGGGCGGCATAGCGGTGGTCAGGAGAATGATCTCAACGCGGGGGATGAAGGCGGCCGAAGTAAGGCCGATCAGAAAGAGCGCAACCAAAAGGGTGGAGGAAACCCGGTACCAATTCATAGAAGAAGGATTTTTATGAAAACGCGGACAGGATGCCATTTGTTTATTGAGGCGCCTGCCGGCCCGGCTCCGTGGCTAGCGCCGGATCATGAAGGTGGAGATCAGCGTATCAAACTCCTGCCGCCAGGCGGCATTGTAGGCTATGCGGGCCCGAAAGCGCGGCACCAGCACCCGAAGCTTCCGGGATGAAGGCTGCTCATGCAACAGTTGCAGGAAAGTAACCAGGTCCTCGTCGTTGACATGACGCTGCCAGCCGTCAAAGGCGGCACCGATTTTCTCCAGGGCCAGCTCATTGTCGTCAGCAAATTTCCGGATGTGCTCCATCGCTGCCGCATCGTTGGGGATGGCCGCGGCTTCATCGAGGAGCTGCGCCAGCAGCTCCGAGGCCTTGAGATACTTGATCTCCACATCGATAAAGCGGTCGGCATAGGTATCCAGCTCGGTCCGGGCATCCGGACTGAGAGCCCCCTTGCGGGGATCATAGCAGGCTGAGAAACTCAGGCTCGAGAGCAAGAGGAGGAGTGCCATGCCGCACCCGGATATGGAAAGCCTCTGGTTCATAGGACTAAAATAGGCATTTTTTGATTGGGACCTCACCCGAAGCCCCATATAAGCACCTACAACCCGCGTCCAGTCCATCCGCCCTTTGCCGGCTTGCCCTTTTGCCCTGATTTCCGGATGTTTGGAGGGTTACTTTTCATTAACCTTTCATTCCTCATGAAATCCCTTTTTGCCTACGCCCTGCTCCCCCTGCTCCTCACGTTTATGGCGGTCGTGCCGGCCGATTCGCCCGCCAAAAAGAAAGACGAGGTTGTCGTCATGTCCACTCCCTACGGAGAGATGATCATCGTCCTGTACGATCAGACCCCCAAACACAAGGAAAATTTCCTCAAGCTCGTCCGCGAAGGTTTCTACGACGGAACCCGTTTTCACCGCGTCATCAAGGGCTTCATGGTCCAGGGCGGAGATCCCGAAAGCAAGGAAGGGGGCGACGCCAGCAAAATTGGCCAAGGCGGCCCCGGCTACACCCTGGAGGCAGAAATCAATCCCCGATATAGCCACATTAAAGGTGCCCTTGCCGCGGCCCGGCAGGGCGATCAGGTCAATCCCGAGCGCCGCTCCAGTGGGAGCCAGTTTTACCTCGTTGAGAATCCCGATGCCTGCCGCCACCTGAATGGCAGCTACACCGTCTTTGGCCAGGTGGTGAAGGGACTGGACGTCATAGACCAGATTGCAGCCCAACCCATCAGCGGTCGCACCCAGAGTATGCCCAAGGAGCCCATTCCTATTACGGCCAAAGTAAAGACTATGAAGGTTAAGGACATCGCCGCCATGTATGGCTACGAGTTGCTCTACGGAGGCGAAGAATAGCCTCCAAGATCCTGAATTTGCGATTCCAGCCAGGCCCTGTCCGCTACCGCCTCAGTAGCGGACAGTTTTTGACTCAGCCGGGCCTGTCGCTGGTGTGCCTTCTTCCCCTCCAGATAGGGCCACTGCTCAGCCAGCCGGGCGGTCCGCCGCAGCAGGTGGACAAACCCTTCCTGGCTACGCCGGGTGGTGTCTCCCAGGCCCTGGTTACGGGCAAGAAAGCGCCGGAAGGCATCCAGCTGATAAAACAACGTCTCGTAGGCCCCTTGCCGGAAATAAATCTTGGCCATCAGGTGCCTAAAACTCAGCTGGTAATGGTCATCAGCGGGCTCGGCTTCCTGCAACAGGCGCAAGGCCTGGCCCAGATCGCCGGTCTCAAAATAGCAGGCGGCCAGGCTGTAGCGGTAGACCGACTCCCCATATGGCGGGGGCACCTGCTCCCGATACTGGCGGATAAAGTCTTCCACCCAGTCATAGGCTTGCATACGCAACCCGGCGGTAGCGATGTTTTTAAAATCCGTATGTGCCAGATGGCCATCCTCAAGGAGGACCTCCTCTTTCAGCAGCCGTTGGTAGAGCACAAACAGTTCCTCCAGCCAGGCCTGCGAGCCGGTGTTGATGTGACGGATGCAGTGGTTCTGGGCAAATTTGTACATCGCCCGGGTCTCGCCCGGCGCAAAATGGCCCGCATAGCGGGCCAGAACCGACAGCAGATGATGGTAGCGCGACGCATCCTGCGGATGCGACAGCATCGCAAATACGTGATAGTATACGTCAACGGCCGGCACCTGCCGATAAG
>RFHL01000984.1 GCA_003696875.1 Bacteroidota bacterium
GGACGAGCTGCTGCGCAAAGAGGACCCCCGCCTGACGCGTCTGTCCGCGGCAACCTTCATTCAGTGCGTGGGCTCCCGTGACGAAGAGCGCCCCTATTGTTCGAGGGTCTGCTGCAATCACACGATCAGAAACGCCCTGGAGCTGAAGACACGCATCCCGGATCTGGACGTATATGTTCTTTATCGGGACATGAGAACCTACGGGGTGCAAGAGGAAGCCTACCGGCAAGCCCGGGAAAAGGGCGTTCTCTTCTTCCGCTACGAGCCCGACAACGAGCCTCGGGTGGAACCGGACGGCGAGGCCCTGGCCGTCCACATCGTGGATCACGTGCTCGGCCGCCCGCTGGTCTTGAAAACAGATCTACTGTGCCTGGCCGCCGCAACCGTAGCTGAGGAAAATGCCCGTCTGGCGCAGCTCTACAAACTGCCCTTGGACCGGGACGGCTGGTTCCAGGAAGCGCATCAGAAGCTCAGACCCGTGGATTTTTCCATGGCGGGCATTTTCCTGTGTGGCATGGCCCATTATCCGAAATCTATGGAGGAGAGTATCGCGCAGGCACAGGCTGCCGCCGCCAAGGCTCTGGCTTATTTGACCCGTGACTCGGTCTCCTTGGGGGGCGTGATCAGCCGCATCGATCCGGAACGATGCATGGGCTGCGGAATCTGTCGCGAGCTGTGCCCCTATGGAGCCATTGACTTGGACACGGTAACAGGGTCTGCCCGGGTGACAGCGGCGCTGTGCAAAGGTTGCGGTGCCTGCGCCGCTGCCTGCCCGGCGGAAGCACCGAGCCTTCTGGGATTCACCCACGGGCAGATTTATGCCCAGATCAGGAGCGCTCTGGCCGCATGATGACCGACATACCCTAATCAGGCGCAGCAACGGGAGAACCCCCATGAGAGAACAAGCCTTTCGGCCCAAGATCCTGGCCTTTCTTTGCAACTGGTGCGCCTATGGAGCCGCGGACCTGGCGGGGGTGAGCCGCTTGAAATATCCCGCGCACATTCGCCCGATCCGCGTCATGTGTTCCGCCACCGTCTCGGCGCACCATATCCTCAGGGCATTTCAGAGCGGCGCCGACGGCATCCTGGTGGGGGGCTGACACTTGGGTGATTGTCATTACCAGTCTGGTAATCACATGACGTTGAAGCGCGTACGTTTCCTGCAAAATCTCCTCGCCTTCGTGGGCCTTGAGGGGCGTCTTCGCCTGGAGTGGATATCTTCGGCCGAAGCCCAGCGGTTTGCCATGATTGCGAGGGAATTTACCGAGGAAATCCAGACCCTGGGGCCCAGTCCCATCACCTTGCGAA
>RFHL01000985.1 GCA_003696875.1 Bacteroidota bacterium
CCAACGGCTGTGTGGCTACCAGCGACACCATCATGGTGAGCATCTTTGATTCGCCCATCGTGGATCTGGGGGCTGACACCTCTATCTGCGAAGATGCCATGCTGCCGCTTGACGCCGGTAACGCCGGCGCAGCCTATGCCTGGTCTACCGGTGATACCGTGCAGACCATCATGGTCATGACGGCGGGCACCTACGATGTGACGGTGACCTCGCCGGAAGGCTGTGAAACCTCCGACAGCATCTCGGTCGGGGTGGATCTGCTGCCGATTGCCGGCTTTACCAGCGCCGACACCGGTCTCGCGGTGACCTTCACCAGCACGGCCAGCAATGCCGACTCGGTCCACTGGGATTTTGGTGGCGGTAACACCTCCAACGAGGCGAACCCCTCCTTTACCTTTGATGCCAGCGGCACTTACACTGTGACCCAGGTGGCCTTCAACGACTGTGGCACCGACACGATCTCCGCTGAGATCTCCGTCATCGGGGTGTCCATCGACGACCTGCTGTCGGCGGGGAGCCTCTCGCTCTATCCCAACCCGACTTCGGGGAGCTTCGTGCTCCAGCTCGACCTGCTGCGCAGCGCCGAGCTGCGGGTGGAGGTCGTCAACCTGCAAGGTCAGCGGGTGCACCTGAGCAACTTTGGTCAGACGGTTGGCAGCTTCAGCCACGCCTTCGATATGCCGGGTCTCGCCGAGGGCATTTACCTCGTCAAGATCCAGCTCGATAACGAGATGGTCACCCGCAAGCTTCAGGTGGAGTAAGCAGATAGCCATCGCTAACAAAAAGCGCGGCCCGTTTCCGGGCCGCGCTTTTTGTTAGGTGAAATAGTCCAGCAAAAAGGAGGACTGCTCTTGACTCTTGCTCACCACAGGCATTCACAAAGTACCCGGCGGTACACCAAGGGGGGAGATTCGGGGCTGCGGGCAGCCCGGAATACCCAGGGCTGATGGTAAATCTTGACGATGCGCTTGCGGTCGATGTCGTACGTCCGTCGCAGGCGGCGGGCCACCCGGTTTACGCGCCGGCGATTGAGGGTACGTTGCCGCCGGTCAAAACGGCGATATTCGCCATCGGTGCGCAGGCGCACCTGCATCTCAGGGTACTGGTGCAGCATCCCCGCCATGTACCGGATGTCGGCTTCATAATCGGGGATGAGCTGGGAGCCATCTTCCTCAAAGTAGAGGATCGGAAGCCCGCAGCTTTGGGTGCCAGCGGTAGTATCCACATGAAAAAAGTCCAAATCCAGCGATTGCGCGGCCAGGGGCAGGCACGCGAGGCTGTACGCGAGCAGGCAGGTCCATCGTCTCATAAGGGATTCGCTAGGGGTTGAGGGCCAGGGCCATCCACCCTAAGATAACGAACCCCTTTGACAATTAGTGCAAAAAGGGCTGGCGGCAGCTTAAACCGGTCGCTCCTTGAGCAGGGCCTGATAGGCAAACATCTCGTCGCGTAGCCGCGCCGCCTCGATGAAATTGAGCTCCTTGGCTGCCACCTCCATTTCCTTGCGAATGCTGTTGATTTTCTTCTTCAGTTCCTCGGTGGAGAGGTACTCAGCGGCCTCTTCGGCCGCGACCTGCACCCGCTCCTCAAACTCCTCGTAGCTATTGGCACGATGGCCGAGCGCACTCTCAAAGATGTTGCGCGATTCGCGGCGTACGCTTTGCGGCACAATGCCGTGTTCCTCGTTATAGGCGATCTGTTTGGCGCGGCGGTATTCGGTCTCTTCCTGCAGCTTGCGGATGGCGTCGGTGATCTTGTCGGCGTAGAGGATGACGCGGCCCTCGGCATGGCGGGCGGCCCGCCCGGCGGTCTGGATCAGGGCTTGGGTAGAGCGGAGGAAGCCCTCCTTGTCGGCGTCGAGAATGGCCACGAGGGCGACCTCGGGCAGGTCCAGGCCTTCGCGCAGCAGATTGACTCCGACCAGTACGTCAAAGCGCCCCTCGCGCAGATCGCGGATAATGTCCACCCGGTCGAGGGCGGCTATGTCGGAGTGGATGTAGCGAGCTCTGATGCGTAGCTCACCCAGGTAGCGGGTCAGTTCCTCGGCCATTCGCTTGGTCAGGGTGGTGACCAGAACCCGGTTGCCTTTTTTGACCTCTTCGTCCACCTCCTCCAGCAGATCGTCTACCTGATTCCCGCAGGGGCGCACATCCAGTGGGGGGTCCAGCAGACCGGTAGGGCGTACGATTTGCTCCACCACCACGCCGCCACTCATTTCCAGCTCGTACTCGGCTGGCGTGGCGCTCATGTAGATGCTCTGGTTCAGGAGAGAAGTAAATTCATCAAACTGCTGGGGGCGGTTGTCAAGGGCTGAGGGAAGGCGAAAGCCATGCTCCACCAGCGTAAACTTGCGGGAGCGATCGCCATGATACATGCCCCGGATCTGAGGGATGGTCACGTGGCTCTCGTCTATCACGAGCAGAAAGTCCTCCGGAAAGTAGTCCAGCAGACAGTACGGCCGGCTGCCCGGCTGCCGCCGGGAGAGGTAGCGGGAATAGTTTTCAATGCCCGAGCAGTAGCCCAGTTCCCGCATCATTTCCAGGTCAAATTCGGTGCGTTCCTTGAGACGATTCGCCTCCAGGTACATGCCCTGAGCTTCGAAATATTGCACCTGCTTGACCAGATCGTCCTGGATCTCGATGATCGACTGGTTGAGCGCTTCGCGGCGGGTGACGAAGAGGTTGGCGGGATAGAGCGTGTAGTCACGCAGTTCCTCA
>RFHL01000986.1 GCA_003696875.1 Bacteroidota bacterium
CAAAAATGCGGCGTCCCGGCCCCTGTTTGGGGCCGGGACGCGCGCGGTCAGCCGTAGATTTTCTTAGCGAAAGAGGATGATGGTCCCGGTGGTATTGACCTCCTTGCCACCGGCCACGATGGCCGATACATGGTAGACATACACGCCCTGTGGGGCGGGCTTGCCGCCGGGCAGGGTGCCGTTCCAGGGCTCACCTACGGCCTGGCCCAGGAAGACCTGTCGCCCCCAGCGATTGAAGATCCGGATTTGGTAATCTTCCACCAGATCGCCCCGCACGATGAAGTTGTCGTTAAAGCCATCGGCATTGGGCGAAAAGGCATTAGGGATTTGCAGCGTACCATCCAGGGTGATCCGGTAGGGACCGGCCTCGACGGTATCGGCGCAGGCCAGCTGATTGTTGTAGGCGATCAGGGTCACAAAATAGGTGCCGGTATCGGCGTAGATGTGGGTAGGATTGCGCTCCGTGGAGACATTGCCGTCGCCAAAGTCCCAGAGGTAGCTGTCGGCCCCTTCGGAGCGGTTGGCAAAGGTGATGCCATTGCTGCTGAGGACCATGGTGGTGTTGGAGTCGGGCTGCGAGACGAAATTGGCCTCGACAAAGCTGGCTGAGCCGACTTCGCCAAACTGGGTTCGGGTGCAGCCCTCGCCATCGGTGACCGTCACGGTATAGACCCCCGCGGGTAGGTCCGTGGCTTGTAGGCCATTGGTTGGGGGCTCGGTATCCCAGCTGGCACTCAGGCCGCCCCGCGCCCCGCTTACGACGGCGATAGCCGTCCCGTCTTCCTGCCCGTAGCAGCTCTCGTCGGTGGTGGTTACCGCCACCTCAAATCCCCGGCTGTTGATGACCTCGACCTGGGCCGAGATGTCGCAATTGAAACTGTCGCGGACCGCGACCTCATACATGCCCCCAATCAGGCCGGTGGCCGTAGCTTCGGTTTGTACGGGGGCGGTCGTCCACTGGTAGGTGTAGGGTAGGGTCCCCCCGGCAATGCTTACGGTGGCGGTCCCATTGGCAAGGCCGCAGTAGTTGTCATCGCTGCTGATGTCGGTGACTTCCAGGGGTTCATGGCCCGGCATGAAAAAGTCGACCTTGTTGATGCAGGTATCGGCATCTACCACGATGGCAGAGTAGGGATCGCTGCCGGTGGTGCGGAATACACTGTAGGCGTAGGTCTGCGGTTGGGTCGTATCCGGAGCCTGCGAACGGGTTACCCACCAGGTAATGGCATAGGGGGCATTGCCCTGGGTGATGTTTACCCGGGCGATGCCTTCGCCCAGGCCACAATTGTCTTCCTGCAGGATTTCGACATCGAAAAAGGGCCCTGTAGTGGAAGTGAGCACCACCGTCCGGGAATCTTCACAGCCAAAGGTGTCAATCACCGTCAGGGTGTAGGCGCCGGGAGGCACATTGCTGAGGGTGTCGTTGGTTTCGCCCGTACTCCAGAGATAGGTGTAGGGGGCGGTACCGCCGGTGGGCTCGGCAAAGGCAAATCCATCCAGCTCCCGGCAGGCGCTGCTGGGCTCAATCCCAAAGCCAGCTATCACAGGTTCCGGCTGGTTGATGGTCACGTTCAGTTCGATGGCACAACCATCGCCCAGGGCGTCGGAGGCGATGACGAGATAGGTCCCCAGGCTCAGGTTGCTGGCCGTGGTGTCGGTAGAGATGATGTTGGTGCTGCCGGCGGGGCGCCATTCATACAAAAAGGCGCCGTTGCCCCCACTGACCGAGACCGTGGCCGAGCCGGTACTGTCCCCAAAACAACGGGCATCTTCGCCCTGTACGCTGGCCGCAAACCCATTGGTTTCGGTCCGGACGGTCAGCGTCAGGCTGGCCTGACAACCCGCATCATCGGTGGCGATGACGGTGTAGTTCCCCGCAGTGAGCCCCGTAGCCACCGAGGTGGTCTGGTTGTTGGCCAGACTGTCCCATTGAAAGATGAAAGGTGGTGTCACCTGCCCCGGATTCAGGACCTCGACGGTGGCGGAACCGTTTGGGGCGCCACAGGTGTCCGGATCGGTGCGGCCTACAAGCTCCAGGGGTGAGAAGTCCGGAACGACCACCGTCTCGGTCGCTTCGCAACCAGCCGCATCGCTGATGCTGACGGTGTAAGTGCCTCCGGCCAGACCGGTGGCTACCGAGTCATTGAGGGCCGTATCCTGCGACCAGGTGTAGGTAAAGGGAGCCGTCCCGTCGTGGACGAGTGTGATCTGGCCCGTGCTCCGGCTACAGGTATCGGCGGCCACCTCAATCCCGGTGACGTTGATACACATGATTTCATCGGGTTTGGCCGCGTGGGAAGGGGCCCAGGCCGCCATGAGCAACAGGAGGAAGGCGGACCGGAAAAGGGGGGTAAACAGACTCATGCGCTATATCGGAAAAGGTAACGGCAGCTGCCGGTATAGGAATCCTATAGTCTATATGTAGGATACAGGGCTTTTCCCTAAGGAAGTGGCAGACAAATCTAACAAAGAATTTGGGTCTTCGTGGCAGGAGCGGTCATGGGTCGCAGAAAGTTGGGGGCAGACCGCTTTTTCCGGGCCGGACCCGGAGGGAGGGAGGACGTTGCTTTGCCGCCAGGCAAGCCGTACCTTCGCCTGACAGCCGGCCGGCAAGGCCGCCTGGTTCACCAATGACCCGCCCTATGCGCGCCCTCGGCCGGCACCTGCTTCTGGAATTGTATGATGCGGATCCCGTCCGCCTGGATGATCAGGCCACCATCGAAGCCGCCATGCTCGGCGCGGCGGCGGCCGCCGGGGCCACCGTACGGCAGGCGACCTTCCACCAGTTTGCGCCGCAGGGCGTCTCCGGGGTGGTGATCATCGAGGAGAGCCACCTGACCATCCACACCTGGCCCGAATTGGGCTACGCGGCGATTGATGTGTTCACCTGCGGGCCGGCGGACCCGCAGGCGGCAGCGTCCTTTCTCAAAGAGGCCCTTGGGGCCCGGCGCAGCCAATACCAGCTGCTGGATCGGGGGCGAGACCTTACGGGTTAGGCTGCGCCAGCAGCCCGGCCAGCACCGCCTCCGATACGACCAGGACGCTCCCGTGCCGGGTTCCTTCCGGAAAGTCGATGGAGTCGGGAATATCCGTCCAATGCTCCAGATCCGGACTGTGCAAGGCCCCCATCCGATGCTCGGTATAGCGGTCAAAGTACACCGTCCAGCCGCTGCTGTCGCGCAGGACCGTAGGCCCCTCCCCCAGTGATCACGGATCGGCGGTCCGGCGGGACTGTACGGCCAGGCGCAGGTTTTTCTCCGCCTCAGGATAGCGGGTTCCGTCCTTGAGGATCATCAGGTTGCGCTCACCCACCGGCAGGATGGTCGCATCCATGACGTTGAAACCGGGCTCGTAGAGGAGCCGGATTTCCGAGAAGGTCTCAAAGTCACGGTTGGTGACCTAGTACATCCGATGGTTGTAGCCATTGTCGCCCCTGCTGTCCGTTTCGGGATAGCGCCCCGGGATGGTCGTGGCCCAGTAGATCATGTAGTCTTCGCTGCGGGGATCGTAGGTAAGCTCAGGCGCCCAGCAATTACGAGCCTCCAGCTCGTGGGCCATCACGGGCAGGTAGCGCTGCGCCGACCAGTGAATCAGGTCCCTGGACCGGGCATAGCCAATGCCCTGCTCGTTCCAGCCGGCGGTCCAGACCATGTGATATTGCCCATCTACACCAAAGATGATGCAGGGGTCCCGCATCAGGCGGGATTCCCCCACCTCGGGCGTCAGGAAGGAGGCGTTATCTTTCAGGGCGGTCCATTGCCGGCCATCGTGACTGTAAGCAAGGTGCAGGCCGTCTTGCCCATTGTCCTGGAAAAAGGAAAAGAGGTAGGCCGGGTCTGACGGGCTTTCCTGCTGTTGGCAGCTCAGGAGCCCCAGGATGAGGAAGATGAGTGGGAGTCGCATGGGAGAAAGGTAACAAAAAGCCCGGCCATCTATCTCAGATGGCCGGGCAAAAATGCGTGTGCGCCTCCGATTAGTCCAGGCGGATTTTCTCCCGGAAAATCCCCTGTTCCTGGCTGATTTCCAGCAGATAGAGACCGCGGGCCAGCCCGCGCAGGGGCAAGCTTATGG
>RFHL01000987.1 GCA_003696875.1 Bacteroidota bacterium
GCGTTCCCCCGGGGCGAGGTCGAGGGGTACGTTGGCATAGTCGCCGCGCGGGGCGGCTTTTTGCGCTTCGGGCAAGTAGCGACCCGTGGGCTCCCGGGTCCAGCTGCTGTCGCTTTCCGGCAGGTAAAAGTCGGCGTAGCCGACGTTGGGGTTGGCGAGCATCAGGCGCACGGGCTGGGAAAGCTGACTGCTGAGGCGCAGTCGCAGCCAATACTGCCGTTCTGGATCCAGGGGCTGAACCAGGCTGGCGAGCGGTTGAAAGTTCTGCTGATGCCGGTTCGCCAGGACCTGATCGATGCGCATATCAGGGAATGGGGCCGGCAGGATGCCCACATAGGCGTCCAGGGATTGGCCGCGGGGTAGTTCCCGCAGGACAAAGCTGCGGTCGGGCAGGGGGAGGGAATCAGATTGAGCCCTCACATGGGGCCAGGAGGCCAGGATGCTGGCCAGCAGCAGCAAGCGTAGCGGGTGGGGCACAGGCGGCTGGGATCGGTAACAAAAGTCCGATAAGGTGGAGGGGGAAGCGGCTCCCTGTAATAGACTCCTATTCCTGGGGTGGGGTTTCAAGCGTGGGTTCAGAAAGTGGGATTTCTGGAAGCGCCTGCGCTGAGCTGTCCCGCATCTCAGGCAAGGCATCACAGATGATGCCGGTACGCTGCAGGAGCTGGTCCAGCTCCATCAAGGCGGCGAGGATGATCTGGGAATAGTTTTGCGAGGCATTGCCGAAGCGGCGGCTCTTGGTTTGCCATAGTTCCTGAAAGAAGGGAATGCCCCCTTCCTCGGACCGCACCTTGCGCACGGCCCGGCGCACATTGCCGATGCCAGCATGGTAGACATGCATCACCAGCAGCCGAAACCAGGTATCGGTCTCCCGGTAGGCCAGGCCCTGCTGGGCCAGCAGCTGCCGGGTCTTGGGCAGGCATATCCGGCGGATGAGGCGAGCCGCCCCCCGGGCGGCGGGGTCAAACTCGGCCCGCTCGTCGATGCTGTCATTAACAGTGAGTCCCATCTCCCGGGCTACGCCTTCCATAAGCTGGAAGGCTCCATAGGCCCCTTCGGTCGAAAACTGGAGCCGTCCCGGGCTCTCAATCAGCAGGATGGCCTGCGCATACCAGGGGTCTACGCCTTCTTCCTCAAAGATCTCCACCGCCCGGTCGATTTGCGGCAGCACCTCAGCAAAGTGATAGAAGTGCCGCCGGCCAGTGGTGAAGTAGATCTCGTCATCCCTGTCCAGATCGTAAACCGAGCGGATGCTGTCCTCAAAGGCTTTCTTCGCCCGCTCGGAGCGCTGCACCCAATGCATGGTCTTCATGTAGCCCACCACCTGCCGCGTTTTGGCAATATTGATCATGACCGAATCGGGCGGCAACTGCATGGCCTGCCGCCAAAAGCGCGGCTGGGGCAGGCTGTCCCAGCCTTCGCGATAAATGGCGCTGTCCTGCACCACCTTGAGACAGATCTGATCAAATAAAAGTTGGTAGGCGGCCACCTGATCGGGGACGGCCGCTGGATCATGTAGACGCAGAGGAAAGGCCCGGGGCCAACTGGCCAGCAAAAAAACCAAACTGCCCAGCAGGAAAAATCCGAGGCGTTTAGGAGGACGTGGAGGGGCGTTCAAGGACGACGAAGCTTGTGTGTTCCTGGCGATGCCTGGGCGGCGGGAGGAGATTGCGAAAACCTGCCTCACGGCCCCCAGAGGAATGGCAAGATACAAAGCCGGAGGGAGAAAAGGGGGATTTGTCGTTATCCCAAGGGCCCAAATAGAGACATAAAAATAGGCCCGTGCATCACGCACAGGCCTCTTAGGTAGCGGGGGCTGGACTCGAACCAGCGACCTTCGGGTTATGAGCCCGACGAGCTACCAGCTGCTCCACCCCGCACTCTCAATTACACCAAGCAAGTCGTTTCTTGATTGGGAGTGCATAGTTACAGCTTTGGAGGTATATTTGCAAGCATATTTTCAAAAAAATACCCCAGATACTTTGGAACTCCCCTTCCCCGAACTCCCCGCCGGCCATAAGTCGGGCTTTGTCAGCATCATCGGCAAGCCCAATGCCGGCAAGTCCACCCTCCTCAATCAGATTCTGGGGCGCAAGCTTTCCATCACCACGCCCAAGGCCCAAACCACCCGGCACCGGATTTTCGGGATCGACAGTGGCGAGGACTATCAGGTGGTGTATTCCGATACCCCGGGCCTGATTCGCCCGCGCTACAAGCTGCACGAGCGGATGATGGGCTTCATCAATCACTCCCTCGAGGATGCCGATCTGATGATCCTGCTCATCGCCGCCGATGAGACCTTTCCGGAAGACGATCTGATGGCCCTGGCCCAAAAGACCCAGATCCCCAAGGTGCTGGTGCTCAACAAGGTCGATGCCGTGAGTGAGGCTGAAGCCCTGAGCCGCATGGCGAGTCTGGCTTCGCAGGTCGATTTTGTGGCGGCGCTGCCGGTTTCGGCCCTCAAGGGGCACAATGTCGATACCCTGAAAGAGGTCATTTTGCAACACCTGCCGGAGGGTCCGCCCTTTTTTGATAAGGACCAGATCTCTGACCGGCCGGAGCGCTTTTTTGTGGGAGAAATGATCCGGGAGCAGCTGTTTTTGCTGCTCAAGGACGAGCTGCCCTACAGCACCGAGGTGGAGATTGAGGAGTTTGAAGAAGATGAGCAATTGGCTCGTATTCACGCCACCATCCACGTGGAGCGTCAATCCCAAAAAGGCATGATCATCGGCAAGGGGGGCAGCATGCTCAAGAAAATTGGCAGCCGAGCCCGGCCTGGCATTGAACGCTTTTTGGGGGTGAAGGTCTTTCTGAAGCTTTACGTACGGGTAACCGACGGCTGGAAAAACCGCGACAACAGCCTGCGGGGTTTTGGCTATTAGTCGTACTCAGTAGTTCCAGAGCTGCAAGCCGATCAGGTCATATTGGTAGGCCATCGCGGCGAGGAAGAGCAGCATCATGCTGTGCAGCACCAGGAAAATGGCCCAAGGGTCCGTGAGGCCTTTGGCCAGGAGATAACGCAAAGCCATTAAAAAAGCCCCGATGCTACCCAGGCCCAGCATCAGGCCGGAGACATACAGGCCTATCGTATCGCCGTGCATGAGCCCTGCCCGAAAAAAATCCTGAAGGGCCGCATTCAGAAAGTGTTGCAGACCAGCCAGGCCGATCGCTCCGACTAGTGCCGGCCAGACCGGGTAGACGCTTTGGCGGTCTACCCGCTTGAGGGCACCCAGAAGCAGCCAGATCGTGCCAACCAGCACGAAGAGCATAATGATCAGAACGGAGAGCGCAAACAACGTCAAGAAAAGGATGTGCCGCCCCTTGCGGGCGTGCTCATACAACTGCCCGTTTACGGCAAAGGCGGGCTTGCTATCATGGGGATGCCAGAGTAGGGCGAGGGATGCCTCCAGCTGATCCGTACGGCGAAAATGCCCTGAATCATTGACCGCGACCCAATACACAGGCGGGGAAAAGATCCCCTCGCTCACGAGGGTGTCCCCCTGCAGCCGTAGGCTGCGGGGGGACGTGAAGATTTCCTGAAAGCTCAGCAGTTGGTTTCGTGGACTGGCAAAGGTAAAGAAGCCCAGGGAGGTGGCGAGTTTGTCCCGTTGAAGCGGGTAGGGGGGCGGTGGTGTCGCCACCGTATCTTGGGTCAGCCAGTCTGCCAGGAGGCGCTGAATGCTGCCGAAGGGCAGATTGGCATTGATGGCCAGGGCAAAACCCCGATCCAGGCTCCGGCTGTATGCAAAGAAAGCTTGGAACCCGTCAATCCCGCCACTATGGCCCCGCCATGCCCCCGGATGGCCGGAAAAGACGGGGTTGAGACCGAGGCCATAGCCTCGGGTCAGGCCCGCTTGAGCGGCGTAGGTGGAGGTACTCTGTTCCATACGGTGCAGGACGTCAGGCTTCAGCCAGTCACTGCTGTCGGAGGCTCGCCCCACCCGCAGATAAGCCTGCAGCAGCGCCGCCATGTCCCGGGCCGAGGCCTGTAGGCTGCCGGCCATCCCGGCCAGGGTGGGCCGGAAGGGGATGGGTTTTACCGAGTCTTGCCCTGGTATATGACCGGTGGCCAGTTGGGGATCTTCCTGGGGGAGGTCCCGCAACCGGGCGTCCCGCATCTCCAGCGGACCGAACAAAACGGTTTGGGCATAGGCTTCCGGCCGTTGGCCGGTGATTTCCTCCATCAGGTAGCCCAGGATCAGATAGTCCGCGTTGCTGTAGGCCATGCGGCTGCCGGGTCGCCAGCGGGCTGAGAGTGAGTTTTGGGCAGCCGCGACCAGCTCACGGCTGGTCTTTTCGGTTCCCGTCCGGTTGTAATAGGCGGCAGGATGCAGATCGTCCAGACCGGCGGTATGCTCTAGCAGGTGCACCAGCCGGATGGGATCGGTAGTGGCCCAGGGATTCGAGATCCGGAGGTCAGGTAGCAGGGTTGAGAGGGGAGCATCAAGGGAAAATTTTCCTTCCTGGACCAGCTTCATGATACAAAGGGCCGTCAGGCTTTTGGTGACGGATCCCATCCGAAAGCGGGTGCTGTCGGTTACAGGCTGCCGGCTATTCAGGTCGGTGACCCCGAGTCCTGACTCTACCCACACACTGTCGCTGGAGACGACCGCCACCATGAGACCCGGAATCCCGGCTTTTTCCATCAGAACCAGGATGGAATCCTGTACCTCTGGCCAGGAAAGACGGTGGGTCGGTTGAGCAGGAAGCAGGGAAAGGCCTGCCCCCAAAAGGAGGGATAGGACCAACGCCCGGCGGAACAGATAGGTGAGGGACTGATTCATGGTGGAGCTTCAGAGAAAGCAGGAACCCAAATTTACCGATTTTCTGCCTGACCTTACGCCCCAAAGTTCATTTGGATCCAGTCCGAGGTACTACTGCCTATGGGTTTTCCGTTTTTTGACTGTACTTTGATCACCAAAACACCCATGAACAAATATCTTTCCTCTCTGGGCTTGTCGGGCCTGCTTTTTCTTCTGCTGGTGGGCGGAGCTTTTGGGGGAGGGCTGAAGGCCCAGGAAGGTTTTGCCGGGGGCTATGTGGCCTATCTCAATGGCGAAATAATCGCGGCGGAAACGCTCCGGGACCGGGTCCTCTGTGCCAGTGATACCGACACCCTGCAGCTGGTTTTTGAAGGCATGCCATCTGAGCATCCTTATTTGTTGACAGGCCTGCGGGCCGTCGCCCAGATCGCCAATGGGGCGCCGACCTCTCTCCTGAAGCGCGCCTACAGCGAGCCGGGACCTGCTCCCTCTTATACCTTGGCTATCAAGGAGCTGGGGTTGCAGCAGCGGGTTCCAAACTCCCGCTCGGCTTACCGGGTATATCTGACCCTGGGTCAGGTAGCCACCGTAGAGGGGAGACGGGTTTTGTCGGTGTCCAGCTTCCCCAGCGAAGAACTGACTTTTTCCTTTCTCCTCACCCCAGCCTGCCAGTAGACAACGTCAGGGGCGATAAGCCGGTTGGGGAAGTGCGGAAACCAGCGGCAGCATTCTGCTGTGGGGCGTTTCGCCCAGCAGGAGCAGGCCCACATCAAGGCGTACGGGTAGCAAGCCCAGCGCCCGGATTTCGATGCCCCCCATCGCCTCCAGCCAGGGCGTGCGGCCTCGCTGCCATAGGCCGTGGAAGCCAGCAAAGAAGTACACCGGACTTTTGATCTGCCGCTGGCCCAGCGGCCTGGGGGGAAAGCGATGCTCGATATGGCCTTCCAGATAGGGCAGGGGAGCTGAGGCCTGATAGAAAGGCAAAAGCAGAAATTCGTCGTAGGTGCCACTGCGCACAAAGGTCTCATTCCCCTTGAAATGGACGTAGTCGCTCAGATAGACCCGGCGGGCGCCGGGATACCAGCCCCCGCGCAGCAGGCCCTGCCAGCGCAAGCCTGGCAGCTGCTTGCGCCGGGCGCTGGAGATGCCTGCCTGGAGATGCCAATAATCCGCGTCGCCGGTTTGCCTGGGAAAAGCCCGGATGAGGGACAGCTGGAGCATGGGGGCCCGGCTGCCGCCGGGCCGGTAGCCCTTGGGTGTGTGCAGCCAGCGTTGGCCAGCCTGCCAGGATAGGGAAAAGGCCACTTCCCGCTGAAAATGAGGCGACAAGTATAGATTGTCGGTATAGGGGCGGGTCAGCCCCCAAAGGTAGAAATCGCTGATGATGGGCATGTTCTCGCGAAAGGCCCGCCGGGCTTTCACTTCAAGTTGCCAGTCGGGATGAGGACGCCAGCGCAGCCGGGCTCCGATAAAACGCTCCCGGTAGGTGCGGATGAGGTTCCCGCCCAGCAGCAGGGTGGAGGGGCTGTTGCCAAAACGGTCCGCCTGAGGGTGGAACTGCCGGAAAATATCGCCACTGCTGAGCTCCCATTCCCAGGCGGGGTCTGGAGTGTGGATCAGCCGGGCTTCATAGCCCGGCCGGCCGTCGGTGAGGCTGTATCGGACCTGAAAGCCGGCCGAAAGAAAGCCTTTCCGGCCCAGCGGCTGCTGATAGCCCGCACTGTCCTCGAGAAAAAAGCCGGACATGGGCGTAAATCCGGCAATGCGCCACAGAGGCGCAAGGTACAAAGTGCCCCTTCCCGCGGGCAGCTGTGCGCCCTGGATGAGCCAGGCCCCCAGCCCGGGGGCTTGGGGGACATAGCCCGGCAGTTCGGGCAAGTCAGTGGCTACCTGTGCCTGCACGATCCGCAGTTCTCCCTGCC
>RFHL01000988.1 GCA_003696875.1 Bacteroidota bacterium
ATTCTCACCGCTTGCGTCTGTGAGAACACCATTTTCTAAAGTCATCGCATACCTTTCTTCATCATCAGGGTTCGAACCTTCAACATAACCGATAAGGACATTAAAACCATTTGGGCCATTACCGGGATATATTATCAAAACCCACCCTCCCAACACATAAAATCCATGTAGATGGTACGGTTGATACAAAGCGTGAATATCCTCAAGACTCAACTCCAGATCCACTTTTCGAAACAGGTCACTTGTTAACCGCTCTTTCACAATCCTGACCTGGTTTTTTTTCAAACCAGTCTCTTAGTCCCCCGCCACAGGAAGAAAACCATCTTGAGGACGAGGCTGAAATTGCCCCTGAGGAGGGGGCTGCTGCTGACGACCTCCAACCCCAAGCCTAGTTCAGATGAGAAACCTCCGTATTGAAGCCCAGATTCCCGAAGCCATCAACATCCTGCAGCGCGAGGTCGCTGGGGGCGGGACCCAAATCACCGATACCTTCAAAGGCTATTTTGCCTCTTTTGGGGCGGCCGTCATCCAGAGTGGCCTGCTCCCAGCCGCTATTTTCTTTGGTCAGAAGGATAGCATCAAGGCCAAGAAAGACTCTAAATCCGGGCCTAAAGAGGCCCGGTGGAAGGTCACCTGGTGTATTTTTGTGCTCCTGTTTCCCAAGCAGGCCGCCAAGGTACCGGCCGAGCGGCAACACGCTGCCCTCAAGGACTACCTGCTTACGCGGCCACAGCCGCTACCGGCAGCGGAGGTGCAGCAAATCCTTGATGCCGCCCTGGCGCTCAAGATGGCCCTGCGCACCTTCGAACTGGTAGAAACGGATGCCAAGCCGTAACCATCAAGGATGCCCTCATTTCCCTTTTTCCAGCCCCTTTCCTATGAGCAGCAAAAACTCCACCAACCTGGCCTATCTCTTTTTCCGGGGCTATTATGCCAATATTAAGGATCCGGAAAAACTCAATAAAGAAGCGGAGAAGGATTATGCCCAGCAACTCGAACGGATCAACCTCCAGCTGTTTGGCGCCTCGCTGGCTACCCACGGGGGCAGTGCCTGGCCCGCCAATGCCGATTTGACAGAGCCGCCCTTTTTCCAGTTCCAGCTGTATACCACCTATCCCGGGCTATTTACCGGGGCTGGCACCAGCCACGAGACCGGGGCCCTGGGCGAGATCAAGATGGGCTTCCAGTTTGACTATACCTCTGGCCTGCCGGTGGTGGCAGGCTCCACGGTCAAAGGCTGCCTGCGGCACCGCCTGGGTCAGCTCCTCCTGGCGGCGAAAGAACATCCCGGAGCGGTGAAGACGTACCTTGCCGACCGATGCCGCCCTTTTTCCACCCTGCCAGAAGCGCATGTTAAGGTAGCCCTGGAGGCGTTGATACAGGCTACTTTCGCTGGCCCGGCGCACCCGTACCGGCGAGACATCTTTTTTGATGCCTTTCCGGTCGAGAGCAAAAACGTTCATACCCGCTTTCTGGGCCGGGACTTTATCACTCCCCACGGAGACAATCCCCTCAAGGAGCCTACCCCCCTACAGTTTATGAAACTCCTGCCCGGGGTCGCCATCCGCTTCAGCTTTCGGCTGCATGATTTTTCCTGGGAGGCGGGAGCCTTTACCCTCCCTGCGGCCGATAAAAAAAACCTCTTTTACCGCCTGCTACAAGACTGGGGACTGGGAGCCAAAAACCGGAATGGCTATGGCCGCCTGAAACCACAGGTACACGACTGGGAAACCGTGCAGACGGGTAGCCTACCCTTTGGTCAGTCGACCCCATCCGCATCGCCCCCCGGAAAAGGGCCTGGGAAATCCCAGAGCCAGAGCCAGGGCAAGGCTCGTGACCATGCGACAGAAAGGAAGGAATCCGAAAAACCGGTCTCGTCAGGGACCCTGCAAGTAGGCGCGGTCTACACCGTCCGTATTGTGCAGCATATCCAGGGCAAAAAGGGGATGCGCGTGACCTTTCGCCTGCCGGGTCGGGATTATGAATTCAAACGGACAGTCCCGGATGTGAGCCAATATCCGATTGGCAGTGAAGTAAAAGTAAAGATTCATAGCCTCGGCAAGTTACCTCAGGAGGTACAGTGTGAATTTGTGGTATGAGGGTTCCCTTTTCACTGTCCTGGCAGAGCCTGCGCCTGCACTATCGGGTCGAAACCCCGGGCTGGGTGGGGCGCTACAAAGGCTCAGCCTGGCGGGGGATGTGGGGGCACGCCCTGCGCAACCTGCAGCTGAGCTGGTACTACGAGTTGTTTGAAAACAAGCTCTCCCCCCAGCACCCGTTGGGGCGCCGGATGCGTCAGGGCCCGGTCCCCTATGTAATCCATGTTCCGGATCAGGACGAGCGCGTACACCAGGGGCAGGAGTTGGAAATCCAACTGACCCTGATCGGGCGGGCCCAGGCTCGGGCTGGTGATCTGGAGCCGATTTTCCAGCGCATGGGGACCGACTGGGGCCCATCCCGGGTGCGCACCCGCTGGCTGGGTGTGGAGACCGATCCGGTCGTGCATTGGCACAGTGAGGCTCCGCTCCCCCTCTCCTTTCCCTTGAGGGTGGACTTTGAGACGCCCTGGGTTACGCGGGGGGGTGCCCGCCCCACCGTCGATGAGCTGGTCGCCACCGCAGCCGAGCGGCTGGGCTGGCTCAGCTACTTCTTTGCCGACGGCTCTATGCCGGGAGCGGCCCAGCCCTGGCGGGAGCTCGCCGGGGAAATTCCGGTGCTGGCGGGCGACTTTGCCCCCCAACCCGAGACCCGCTTCTCGGCCCGGCAGCACCGTAAGATGGTGCTGCCGGGCTGGCTCGGAAACTGGACTTTTGCGAGCCTGCCGCCGGAGATCGTTCCTCTGATCCTGGCCCTGCCTGTCCTGGGAATTGGTAAGGGGGCTGCCTGGGGTATGGGGCAGCTTCGCTTGTCTGTGGGGTCCCCATAACCAGATATGGGGATAGGGACTGAGGTCAGTCTTGGCATTTCGGGCCCCGATTTTGGTTCGAAAG
>RFHL01000989.1 GCA_003696875.1 Bacteroidota bacterium
CCACCAGCCCGGCCAGGATGCCATTGAGGGCCATGCCCAGGTCCAGGCGCTTGAAGACAAAATAGGCCATAAAGGTCCCTCCGAGGGCGCCGGCCGCGGCGGCGAGGGAAGTCGTCACGAGTACCAGCGAGGTACCCGCCGGATCGGCGGAGAGGACTGAGCCACCATTGAACCCAAACCAGCCCAGCCAGAGCAGGAAGACCCCGATCACGGAGAGCGGTACACTGGAGCCGGGAAAATCATTGATCTTGCCATCGACGTACTTGCCGATCCGGGGACCGAGCAGCATGATCCCGGCCAGGGCGCCCCAGCCGCCGACAGAGTGTACCAGGGTGGAACCGGCAAAGTCATAAAAACCGGCGTCCTCGCCGCCGAGCGTGGAGAGAAAGCCCCCACCCCATTGCCAGGAACCGATGATGGGGTAGACAAAGCCTACAAAGAAGAGCGTGAAGAGCAGATAGCTCGAAAGCTTGATCCGCTCGGCGACCGCGCCGGAAACGATGGTAGCCGCCGTAGCCGCGAACATCCCCTGGAAGAGGAAATCGGTCCAGAAGGTATAGTTGTCATTGTAGGACAGGTCAAGGGACCCATCGACCATGGGCGGCTGCAGCCCCATGCCAAAGGCGAGGATGCCATCGAGGGTCCACTCCCCCGGATACATCATGGCAAAGCCAAAAACGGCATACATGATGAGTCCAATGGCAGGGGTCAGGGTATTCTTGAAGAGAATGTTGACGGTGTTCTTGGCCTGGGTAAAACCCGCTTCCACACCCGCAAAGCCCAGGTGCATGATAAATACCAGGGCCGTGGCCAACATCATCCAGACGTTGTTGGCGGTCAGACCTACGGCCGCAGTGGCCGACTGGGTGTCAGCTACGACAGTCTCCAGGTTGGCCAGTTGGGCCTGTACTTCCGGAGAAAGGGCCATCATCAGGGAATCATTCATAGCGAATCGAAATTATGGCTAAAAAAAACGCATCTCCTTAGAAAAGGCGGAAATGCAAGACGGGTGTTTTCGATAAATCCCTAAAACCAGCGGTAAAAATATGGAATACCTTCAA
>RFHL01000085.1 GCA_003696875.1 Bacteroidota bacterium
GCCGGCCCGGCCGTAGGCCGGCCATTGGGTAAACTTGCTGGCAGCATAGCGAGCCTCCCAGTCGGGGCTACCGAGGGTGTAGTCCACCACTTTCTCGCCATTGAGCCAGTGCTCGACATGACCATTATCCACCACGAGGCGGACGGCATTCCACTCGCCGGCGGGCTTCACGCTTACCACCTCGCAGGTGTGCAGGTCATAGTTGGCCCCGGCGCGGTGCGAGGGTTTCTCGCGGTCAGGATGCCGCTCGTCGTCGAGCACCTGCATTTCCGGACCAGAATGGTAGACTGCCCCCAGGCTGTCCGCCTCAGAGACGTGGAAAAAGATCCCGCTGTTTCCGCCTTCGGAGATCTTCCACTCCATTTCCAGCACAAAGGACTCAAAAGTTTCTTTGGTCACAATGTCGCCTCCGCCGCGGTCAGTGAGGGTGATGCTTCCATCCTCTACCTGCCAGAGGGGGGAGAGGGTGTCCTGCTTGAAATTTCGCCAAGCGTCGAGGCTATTGAGAGAAATCCAATCGGACTCCTCCGCAGAAGGGGGCGTGTCGGCGGTCTCGGGCTGCTTTTCGGTGCTGCAGGCCCATAAGCCGAGCAACAGTACCAAAGCCAGATGTGAAATGCGCATAAAGGATGTTCTAGGGTTGAAAAAGGAAGGAATGTATTCGGTTGACACAAAAAAACGATTACCTAGCCTTTCGGCAGTTCCCAGCCGTTGTGGTAATCGGCCATGAGAAAGCCATTGGCGGTGGCATCGTCGCGAAACTGATTGGCGGCGGTGTCCCAGTACAGCTTGCGGCCGGTCCGGAACGCGGCATTGCCCATATGGGCATTGATGGCCGCGACACTGCCCGTCTCAATTTCACACTTGAGCAGGCTCCGGTCCCGAGTCTTGACGGCCTCGGCAAAGTTGCGGTGATGGTCCTCCAGCGCATTGCCGCTGCGGCCCTGCGGGGGGAGTTGCTCCAGCTTGTACTGCAAGCGCCCCTCCACATTTTCGGTCTCGGGAATTAGTTCCCAGCCCTGACGGTCCACCACCAGGGTACCGTTGTTACCGATGAAAGCGATGCCGTGAGTACGTCCATAAGGACCCGCATCAATCCCGACAGCATGCTCCCAGAGCATGTTGAAGCCGTCATATTCGTAAACCGCCTGCAGGGTGTCGGGGCATTCTTCCGCATCTTCGGGATAGGCAAATTTCCCCCCCGAAGCGATGACGGACTTGGGGGCCTTGGCTTTCATGGCAAAGAGAGCAATGTCAATGAGATGCACCCCCCAGTCGGTCATAAGCCCCCCCGCATAGTCCCAGAACCAGCGGAAGGTAAAATGAAAGCGGTTGCGGTTGAATGGGCGCTTGCGCGCAGGCCCAAGCCACATGTCATAATCTACCCCGGCAGGTACCGGCTCGTCGGGCAGCACGGGGATGGACTTCATCCAGCCCATGTAGGCCCAGCACTTGACCAGCCGGATGTTGCCCAGCTTGCCCGACTGCACATAGTCGATGGCCTGCGCAAAATGCGGCGCGCTACGCTGCCACTGTCCCACCTGCACGATGCGATCATAGCGGCGCGTAGCCTTGAGCATGGCCTGACACTCCCGCACCGAGTTGGCGAGGGGTTTTTCGCAATAGGCATCCTTGCCCGCGGCCAGGGTATCGACGAGCTGCAGGGCATGCCAGTGGTCGGGCGTGCCGATGATCACCACGTCGAGGTCCTTGTTTTCCAGCATGCGGCGGTAATCCTTGTAGCGGCGGGGCTTCTTGCCCCGCATCGACTCCACATCGGCGACCCGCTCATCCAGGACGCTGGCGTCCACGTCGCAGAGGGCGACGCATTCGGCTTCGGGCATGGCATTGAGGGCGGCCCGCATATTGGACCAGCCCATGCCCTTACAGCCGATGACGCCATAGCGGAGTTGATCACTGGGGGCCACTCTTTGCGGATGGGCCTGAACGGAGGTACCTAACCCCAGGCCGGCGGCGGCAAGGCCGCCGTATCTTAAAAAGTCTCGACGGGAAGAAGACATACTGTCGGGGGTAAATGAAAAGACGAAAATATGGATGCAGGGATCTACCTATATCAATCGTGATCAGGGGGCGGAGCGCCCGGCCAGGCGTGCCAGGGCCGAATAGACCCGCTCATCGTCGGCCGGCCCCAGGAACTGGAAGGGGTAATGCTGATTATGCTTGATATGCATAAAGCCCCAGGAGCAGCCTGCTGCCACGGCCGCCTCCGCGGCGGCCTGACCTTCGTCCCCAACCTTGTTGTCCTCATTGCAAACGATGGGCTTCCCCCAATGTCGAAGAGCCGCCACCCGGGCCGGGATACTATCCACCGGGGTACCATTGAAATGAATCAGGAGAAAGTCGGCGGCCTCGGCTACCGCCTCGGGCAGGCGACCATCTCCCAGGCCGCTGGCACTGACCAGCAACTGCGGGTGTGCCTCCCGTACCACGGCGATCAACTCGGCCACCCCGGCCGGGTCCTGCAGCAGGCCATGGTCATAGCCCGGATGGTGGATTTCGTTGGCGATCTCCAGCAACACGTGGGCATAGCCTTGCCGGCGTAGCCACAGCGCCGTCTCGGTGACGGCCCGGCGCAGGGCCTTTTCATCGCGCAGCACCTGATCCTGTCGCTGGTAAAAACAGCCCAGTATCACCGCCATCCCGGCCGCATCCGCGGCCTCCAGCACCTGGCGCACCCGCATCAGGTAGCCCAGCTTCAGGGAGCCATCGGGCCGGAAGGCCGAGTTGAGGGCGCCTTCGTAGCCCGGAAACCCTCCTTGCAAATTGAGCGTGATGGCCCGTATCCCGGCCGCGGCATAGTCGGGCAGTGCCCGCACGAGCTGATCGGTAATGGCCTGGGGCTCAATGTCGGGGCGATGCTCGTCTTCAAACGTCGCATTGACCATGCGGACATTAAGGAGCAGGCCTTCTGCCGGGGCGCCAGCGTAGGTAAGCGCCCCATTGAGATACCAGTCGCCCTGCCGGATCTCGATTCGGCTACGACCCGGGCGGCAGGACATCAAGCCTACCAGCCCCCAGAGTAAGAAAAGGTGCAGGAATCTCATGGTGTAGTAGCAGCGTAGCCGAAAAATACATTATTTTCCGGAAGTCGAAAAGCCTGGCTCAGGCCTGCTCCATGAAACCACACAACCCGGCGCCTATGCATCCCATCCCCCGGCACGGTCTGCCTCCCTATCGGGTGGCCCTGATCCATGGCGGGCCGGGGGGGGCGGGCCAACTGGCCCCGGTCGCCCGTATCCTGGCAAGTAAACGGGGCATTCTGGAACCGCATCAGTCCGCACGGAGCGTAGAGGGACAACTGGAGGAGCTGCATACGCAGCTCCTGAGCACAGAGGAGGGGCCTTTTCAGCTGGTGGGCCACTCCTGGGGGGCCTGGCTGGCCTTTATGTTTGCGGCGACCCATCCGGGCCTGGTTGAGAAGCTGATTCTGGTGAGTGCCGGGTCCTTTGACCCGGCCCATGCCGAGCAGCTGAGCCGCGCCCGCGGGCGCAAGCTGCACCAGCACGAGCGGGACCTGATGGCCCGTATTGAGCGGGCCCTGCAGACCCGGGAGCACCCCCCCGCCTGGGCCTGGCACCGCCTGCTGGAGATCTCCCTCAAGGCTGATTCCTATGCCTGCCTGCCCGACATGGGCGACAAGATCCCCCCACAGTGGGATGTATTCCTGCCGGTATGGCAGGAGGCCGCCGCCCTACGGGCGAGCGGGGAGTTGCTCGCCTTTGGCGAGCTCATCGACCTGCCGGTGGTAGCCATACACGGTGAAGACGATCCCCACCCCTGGACCGGGGTGGCAGAGCCCCTCGGGCAGGTCCTGGAGCAGTTTGAGATGTACCGCCTCCCCCGCTGTGGCCACTACCCCTGGAAAGAACGCTTTGCCCGTGAGGCCTTCTTTGCCCGCCTGGAAGAAGCGCTTGACGGAACCCTCTGATCGCTGATTCGTCAGGATTTTCCTTACCTTTGATTGGGAAAACGGGATATTCCCCTCCCCTCAAGTATGTCAGGAAAGCAAAAACACCGGGGCCAACACGGCAACGATCCCCGTCTTTTTCATGACCGATGGCTCCCGGTGCTCAATCAGGCCGTGGCCGATCTGTCATGGATGCTTTCCCGGGGCTATGCCGACAACTCGGCCCTCAAGCTGGTCGGGGATCGCTACCGTCTGAACCTGCGCCAGCGCAAAGCGGTGGGGCGCGCGAGCTGCTCCGACCAGTCCCGCCACCTGCGGGCCGAGCGTCTCTTGCCGGTCGAAGCCCTGCGGGGCCGGGAGGTCCTCATAGATGGTTATAATCTCCTGATCACCATTGAGAGTGCCCTGGCTGGCGGCATTGTCCTGCTGAGTCGGGATGGCTGCTTTCGCGACATCGCCTCGGTGCACGGCACCTACCGCCGGGTAGAGGAAACGATGCCCGCCCTGACCATGATCGGGGTCAATCTCCAAAAGCTGGGCGTGGGCCCGGTCAGCTGGCTGCTCGACCGGCCGGTCTCGAACAGCGGCCGCCTGATGGGCTTTATGTACGAATTATCCGAGCAATATGGCTTTGACTGGCAGATTGAGCTGGTCAACAATCCCGACCGGGCGCTCATCGCCCAGCCTGAGCGAATCAGCATCACCTCGGACAGCTGGGTCCTGGACCGGATCACCGCCTGGTACAACCTGCACCGGGACATTTTGGCCACCATCCCCTCGGCTAGCATCATCGATCTGGGAGGCGCAGCGGACTGATTGATTTTTCAGGGGAAAATCGGCACCTTTACGCGGAATTTGGTCGAAAGGGGGGCCTTCGCCGCACTGCCGGGCTATTTCTGCCGGGCGCCCCTGCTAAAGTGAAAACCCGAAAAATGGGAAACACCGTTCTCACTTCTGACTTCTCCCCCATGCAACAATACACCTGGTTTTTTACCCTCCCCGCGCCCCTGACGGCGGACCAAAGCGAGGCGCTGAGCCGCGACTTTGCGGCTTTCACCGCGCAGTGGAAGTCTCATGGCACCCCGGTCGAGGGGCTGATTGAGATCCGCCACCACCGCTTTATCATTGCCCAGGCGGACCCCACCCAGGCGCGCCCTTCGGGCTGCTCCATCGACAGCCTCAAGCGGGGCGTGGCCCAGATCCTGCAGCAGCATGGCCTCAGCTGGCTTGATGCCGGTTACGTCTGCTACCGCGATGCCGAGGGCCATATTCAGACGCTGCACTTCAGCGCACTCGAAGCCGCGGTCCAAAGCGGCGAGCTGGGTCCCGATACCCTGATTTTTGACCACACCCTGGATCAGACCGACGACCTGAGCAAATGGGAGGTACCCCTCAAACAGACCTGGCTGAAACGCTATCTGGCCCCCACCAATGCCTGAGGACCCTCCGCCTTACCCCATACCACCGGCGCAGACGTTCAGGCTGCGCCGGTGTTTTTTTGTTTTTCCTGCTCGCATCCTTTCCTATTCACCCTTCGAATCCAGCCCCATTTCACTATGGATACGCTTGCGCAACCCACGGGTATGCAGCTCCAGGACGGAAGCTACCGCATACAAGGGATTGATGTACTGGACCTCTGCCGGGAGTTTGGTACCCCTCTCTACGTCTACGACGGCGATACCATCCGCCGCAAATACGAGGAAATGACGGCGGCCTTTGCTGGTCTCAACTGCAAGATCAAGTACCCCGCCAAGGCCCTGAGCAATCTGAGCATCCTCAAGCTCTTTCGCAGCCTGGGCGCTGGCCTGGACACAGTGTCGATACAAGAGGCCCGGTTGGGCCTCAAGGCGGGATTTGCCCCGGAGGATATCATCTTCACCCCCAACTGCGTGTCCTTTGAGGAGATTCAGGCCGCGGTGGAGCTGGGTCTTACCATCAACATCGACAACATCTCTATCCTGGAGCAGTTTGGCCACGCCTACGGCGACAGCGTCCCCTGCTGTATCCGCTTCAATCCACACATCTTTGCCGGGGGCAATGCCAAGATTCAAGTCGGGCACATCGACTCCAAATTTGGCATCTCCGTCTACCAGCGGCGCCACGTGCACCGCATCGTCGAGGCCAACAAAATCCGGGTCATCGGCCTGCACGTGCATACCGGTTCGGACATCCTGGATGCCACCGTCTATCTACAGAGTGCCAACATCCTCTTTGACCTGGCCGAAGAGTTTGATAATCTGCATTTTATCGACTTTGGTAGCGGCTTTAAGGTGTCCTACAAAGAGGGCGATCACGCCACGGACATCGCCGAGATCGGCGCGCAACTGCGCACCGCCTATACCGACTTTTGCCAGCGCTACGGCAAGGAAGTCGAGCTCTGGTTTGAGCCCGGAAAATATATGGTGAGCGAGGCTGGCTACTTTTTCATGCGTGCCAATGTCATCAAGCCTACGCCCTCGACCGTCTTCGTCGGGGTTGATTCCGGGCTCAATCACTTCATCCGGCCGATGATGTACGGCTCTTTTCATCGCATCACCAACGTGGCCAACCCCGGCGGGACCAAGCGCATCTATTCCATTGTGGGCTATATTTGCGAGACCGACACCTTTGCGGCCGACCGCAAGCTGAGCGAGGTCCGGGAGGGTGACACCCTCTGCCTCCACAATGCCGGGGCCTACGGCTACAGCATGAGCTCCAACTACAACTCGCGCCTGCGGCCCGCCGAGGTCCTGGTGTATCAGGGCAAGGCGCATCTGGTGCGCCGGCGGGAAACCATGGAAGATCTGCTGCGCGGGCAGATCGAGGTATCGTTTGAAGCCTGAGCGGGGCCTGCCCCGCCCTCTTGACTATGCGACAACTGGAAGCATTGGGGACCTTTGGCTACCTGCTCTGGCGGGTAGGCGGCACGCTGCGCTACACGTGGCGGGACCGCCGCCGGGTGATCTATCAGCTGGATCATGTGGGGGTCAATTCGATCCCCCTGGTCCTATTGATAGGCCTCTTTGCCGGGGCCATCATCGCCTGGCAGGCAGCCTACCAGTTCAAGGGTATGGTCTCACTTTCGGTGCTAGGCGGGCAGGTCGTGCGGGTGGTCATGATGGAGATGGCCCCTGTCCTGACCGCCTTGGTGATCAGCGGCCGGATCGGAGCCTCAATGACCGCCGAGATTGGGGCCATGAAGATCAGCGAGCAAATCGATGCCCTGCGCACCATGGCCATCGATCCGGTGCGCTACCTGGTCATGCCCCGCTTTCTGGGACTGGGGCTGATGATGCCCATCCTCACCCTCTTTTCCGTCCTGATCGCGGTCCTCGGAGCTTTTCTGGTTTCCAATTACTTTCTGGACATTACGTCTCAGGTATTTTTTCAGTCGGTGCGGAATTTCTTCGAATGGGGCGATTTGCTTGGTGGCCTGATCAAAGGCACGTTTTTTGGCCTCATCATCGCTCTGGTGGGCTGTTACAAGGGTTTACACGCCGGCGAGGGGGCACAAGGGGTAGGCATTGCGACCATTTCTTCCTTTGTTACTTCAGCAATTTGTATATTGGCTGGGGACTTCCTGCTCTGGATTATTTTATTTTAGAGCGTTGAGTCATACGGGGATTTTTTCTATGTTTGCCCCTATATCGCCTTGCTCTATAAATTCCATTTTCGTGAAATTAAGGTTTCCACACTTATGAGTCCGATTCGTTTCCAGTGGCTTCCGGCATATCTGCTCTTGCTCCTGCTGGTGAGTCCGCTCTCCGGCCTCCATGCGCAGAGCAAAAAAGCAGAGAAAAGCCTCCGCAAAGCCCAACAATATTTCCAAAGCGGAAACGTAGTCGGGGCTGAAGCACTGTACCAGGATGTGCTGGCAGTTGATCCCAACAACTACGAGGCGGCCTATGCCCTGGGCCGGATCAACAACTACCTGCGCGACTATCGCGAAGCGCTGCGGTGGTTCCGCAAGGCGTCGGAGATCGACGCCGACCGCAATGACACCGTCTACCTTCAGATCGGCCTCGTCTACAAGTTGCTCAACAACTGTCGCCTTGCCAAAGAGTCCTTCGAAGAGTTTATGCGCCGGCACCAGACCCAGGACGCCTACTATCAGCGGGCCGAACGGGAGATTGCCGGCTGCGACTTTGCCGAAGCCGCCCTTGCCCAGCCCCCTGAGTACCGCGTCAAGCCGGTTTCCTTCAACAGTACCGCCGGCGATCGCCTGCCTGCCTACTTCGACCAGCGGCAGGAAGATGACTTCCTCGCCTTTGTCTCCGAGCGCCCCCTGCCCTCCAAACGCAGCAAGCGCAACCAGGTGACTGGCGAACCCAAGGACTCAGACATCTACTATGTCGTTCGGGAAAATGACTCCACCTTCGGTACCGAAGTCACACCTTTCCCCAAGAATCGCGTCAACTTCAAAGGCAATGATGGTCCCGCCACCTTCACCGGGGACGGGCTCACCATGTATTTCTCCATCTGTAACAGCAAGAAGAACCGCAACGGCTGTAGCATCTATGAGGTACGCTACAATCCGGTCAAGAAAGAGTGGGGCAAGCCCGTCTTCATCGAAAGCCTCGCCGGCACCAAAGAGGTGATCGTCAATTCCCGCGGCAAGACCAAGAAAATGCCCACCGATGACCGGCAGCCCTTTGTTACCCGGGACGGCCGCACCATTTTCTTCGTATCCGATCGTGGCGGCGGCGAAGGGGGGTTTGATATCTGGTACTCCCGTAAGGTCGGCGCCGGCTGGTCGCCACCCCAAAATCTCGGGCCCGCCATCAATACCCCCTTCAACGAAGCGACACCCTATTTCAATGAGGCTGGTAATACCCTCTACTTCGCCTCCGACGGCTGGGGCGGTTTCGGTGGCTACGACCTCTATCAGTCCGAAGGGACCATCGACAACTGGTCCGAGCCCGTCAACCTCGGCGCGCCCATCAACTCTACCTACAACGATGTAGGCGGGATCTGGCTCGACGAGGACTCCCTCGTCTACTTCACCTCCAACCGCCCGGGCGGCCCTGGGTCTTACGACATCTACTGGGGACGCAAGATCTACTACTCCCCCGACCGATTTGAAATCTCGGTCAAGGGAACCATCCGTGACAAAGAGACGACCCTGCCCGTCCCCTTTGCCATTGCTATCCTGTACGAATACCAGGACGAAAACACCATCGTCGTTCTCGATACCTTCAATACCGATCAGGATGCGCGCTACGAATTTCCCTTGCAGGCTGGCAAGCGCTACAAAATCCTTGGCAATGCCGATGAGTACCTCGCCAATGAGGAAGAAGTCTCTACCGAAGGCATCATGAGCAATACCGAAATCGTGCGCAACATCGACATTGAGCTCGAACCCATCATCATCGACAAGCCCATCGTGCTCCAGAACATCTACTACGATTTCGACGAGTACTACATTCGGCCCGATGCCCTGCCAGAGCTCAAGCGCCTGATCAAGATTCTGAATGATAACCCCAACATCATCATTCAGATGGGCTCCCACACCGATACCAACGGTACGGACGCCTATAACAAAAGGCTCTCCGAAAACCGCGCCAAGGCCGTCGTCAAGTACCTTGCCGACAACGGTATCTCCCCCTCCCGCCTTTCCTGGTTCGGCTTTGGTGAGTCCGAACCCCTGATCTTCCCCGAGACCAGCGATCAGGACGAGCAGGCCAACCGGCGCACCGAGTTCCGGATTACCTCTATCGATTTCCGGTAGAGCGGCCGACCTCCAGGCCCTGCGGGCAGCCTTCTGCGGAAGGCTGCCCGTTTTTTTTTGGTCCACCAAAATAATGATAGCCTTGCTACTATAAATGAGTGCTAAACTTTTATATACAAAAGTGAAACATCTCCAGCCTGCCTTCGTCTAACCCCTACAGATACTTCCAAATTCCTGTAATTCCCTTTATCAAATTTACCACAGTATGACCGTTCGCTCTTGGTACCGCATCCCGGTTTTCCTTCTTTTCGCCAGCCTGTCTCCGACGTAGTTCCCACGGAATTCCCACTCACTCAGGACGACGTAGCCATTGACCCCGCCCTGCAACCTGCTCCGGCCTTGGCCCTGATCCAAGACCAGTACCCACAGGCCAGCGTCATCTACGCCGAGCGGGAAGAAGACGATGACGAGCCTTATGCCTAACGTGAGTTTTGGATAAAAATCGCTTTGAATGGCTCCAATCGATGATTGTCATGCTGAGCGAAGCGAAGCATCTCATGTGTCCTATTAGATCCTTCA
>RFHL01000990.1 GCA_003696875.1 Bacteroidota bacterium
CAGAAAGGCCGGCTTTTGCAGGCAGGAAAAGTCATCCTCGGGCAGCAACTGCTCCAGCATCTCGACAATGTAGCCATTGTCGGTAAGGCCGGCCGTGGGTAGGACCACTTTGAACAACTTGAGCAAGGAAGAGTCCTTGAAGACCTTGAGGATCTCGGCCGGGGGATAGCCCCCGGCGTAGAGGGTGGCGACAATGGCCCCGGCGCTCGCGCCGGCGAGCATGTCGGGCACGATGCCGGCCTCCTCCAGGGCCTGTAGCACCCCGATGTGCGCGATGCCGCGCACCCCGCCACCGGAGAGGCATAGGCCGAGCTTGTGTTCCATGCGGGAAGTAACGCAAAAATTCGAACTGTTTTCATCCTGTTTGGGGGTTTTCACCAGGAGAACGCTCCCGGCTATGGGCCATGAATTGTATCTTTGTTTTTATGCCCCATCCCGACGCCCATCGCACCCAGCTCACTGCCGATATCAAGGCCAAAGGCCTGGAGTTGGGTTTTGATCTGGTTGGGGTCGCCAAGGCGACCCTGCTCGAACAGGAGGCTCGCGACCTGGAGCAATGGCTGCGGGCCGGCCATCAGGGAGAGATGGCCTGGATGGAAAACCACTTTGACAAGCGGGTCGACCCGCGCAAGCTGGTAGATGGGGCCGAATCGGTGATTTCGGTCCTGCACAACTACTATCCGGCAGTGGCTCAGCCCGAGGGGGCGCCCCGCATCTCTCGCTACGTCTTTGGCGAGGACTACCACACCGTGCTCAAGCGCAAGCTTTACACGCTGTTTCGCTACATCCACGAGCGGGTGGGGGAGGCGGTGCCTGGCCGGGTCTTTGTTGACTCGGCCCCGGTGATGGACAAGGCCTGGGCCCGTCGCTCAGGCCTGGGCTGGATCGGCAAACACACCAACCTGATCAGCCCGCAGCGCGGGTCCTGGTTTTTTATCGGCGAGATTATTCTCGCCCTGCCGCTCGACTATGATCCCGGACCCATCCGCGACTTTTGCGGGACCTGCACCCGCTGCATCGACGCCTGCCCCACCGGGGCCCTGCAGCCCTATCAGATCGATGCCCGCAAGTGCATCTCCTACCTCACCATCGAGCTGCGCGACGACATTCCCGCCCGCTACCACGATCAGATGGAAGGCTGGGCCTACGGCTGCGACATCTGCCAGGAGGTTTGCCCCTGGAACCGTTTTTCCCTGCCCGAGGGCGATGCCTTTCAGCCCCTGCCCCACGTCGCCTTCAGCGCCGAGCAGTGGGAGGAGCTCGACGAGCGCACCTTCAAGCGGTTGCGCCGCCGCACCGCCATGAACCGCGTTCGTTGGGAAAAGATCAAAGGCAATTTGCAGCTTTGGCAAGCGAACCGAAACCCAGAGCCATAAAGGTTGAATGGCAGGTAATGGTATCTCGCAGGCCCGTTTTTAGGGCCGATCTCGCTTCTCGCTTCTCGAATCTAAGTCCTATCTTTGCCTCATGGGTCGCATTCCTCAAAACATCGTCGATCAGATCTACAATGCCATGGACATTGTGGACATCATCGGGGATTATGTGCAGCTCAAGAAAAAAGGCGCCAATTTCTGGGCGCTGTCTCCCTTTGCCAATGAGAAGACCCCCTCCTTTGCCGTGAATCCGGTTAAAGGCATCTTCAAGGATTTTAGTTCGGGCAAAGGGGGCACCGCCATCGCCTTTCTGATGGAGATGGAAGGCTACACCTACGTGGAGGCCTTGCGGCACATTGCCCGCAAGTATGGGATTGAGGTGGAGGAGGAAGACGAAAGCGACGAACAGCGCGAAGCCCGCGACAAACGCGAGAGTCTGTTTATCGTCAACGAATTTGCCGCCAGCTACTTCCACGACAATCTGCTTCAGTCGGAGGAAGGGCGCCGCATCGGGCTGAGCTACTTCAAGGAACGCGGCTTGCTGGAGGCGACCATCAAGACCTTCCGGCTGGGCTATGCCAGCGATGCCTGGGATGCCTTTGCGGGCGAGGCCCTGCGCCGGCAATACCAGGAGCCCTATCTGCTGGAACTGGGGTTGGTGAGCCGTTCGGAGAAAAACGACAAGCTCTACGACCGCTTTCGCGGTCGGGTGATGTTCCCGATCACCAATCCCACCGGTAAGGTGGTGGGCTTTGGCGGCCGCATCCTGGGCAACCGCAAGGATGTCGGCAAGTACATCAACTCCTCTGAGTCGGAGATCTACCACAAGAGTCAGGTCCTCTACGGCCTGGAACAGGCCAAGAAGGCCATCCGTGACGAGGACCTCTGTATCCTCACCGAGGGCTACCTGGACGTGATTCTGCTGCACCAGAATGGCATCCAGCACGTGGTGGCCTCCAGCGGTACGGCCCTCACGCCGGAGCAGATTCGGCTCATTCGCCGCTACACCCGCAATGTGTTGATGATCTACGACGGCGATGCCGCCGGGATCAAGGCCGCCCTGCGGGGGATCGACCTGCTGCTGGAGGCCGAGATGCAGGCCAAGGTGCTGATCCTGCCCGATCAGCACGATCCGGACTCTTATGTGCGCGCCGTGGGCGCGCAGGGCTTTCGCGATTACGCTGAGCGCGAGGCCATGGACTTTGTGCAGTTCAAACTCAAAGTGCTGCCCGAGGGGCAGGACCGGCAGGATCCCAAGGTACAGACCGAGCTGATCAAGGGTCTGGCCGAGACCGTGGCCCTGATCCCGGATCGCGTGCAGCGGCAGATGTACATCCGGCATGTGGCCCAGCAGGTGGACATCACCGAGGGGCTCATGACCCATGCCGTCGACGAGGCGCGCCGCACCCAGCAGCGACAGGCCTACCGCGACCGCCGCCGGCAAGAGACCCAGCAGGCGCGCCAGCAGCCGGAGGTTCCGGCTGAAGAAGGGGTCGTCGAGGCTAAGCCAGCCCAGGGGCTGGCCGCTTTTGACCGGCTGTCGCTCACCCACCAGGAACGGGAGATCCTGCGGGTGCTCATCAACTACCACGACCGGGAGATCGACGATGCCGAGTATGGGGCCCCGGTGGAGGACCAGGAGGGCAACCGGATTGCCTATGAGCAGATACCTTTGGTGGAGTTTTTTTTGGATGAACTCGAGAACCTGCCCTTCGAAAACCCTCTGTATGAGCGGGTAAAGCAGGAGCTATTCGCGGCCTATGAGGCCGGAGGGATCCAGATCAACCATTTCCTCCATCATGAGGAAGCGCCCATTCGGAGGCTGGTCTCGGATCTGCTGTTGCCCGACTACGAGATCAGCCCCAACTGGCGCAAGCATGGGGCCTATGTCCTGGATCTTGACGCCAACCTCAAGCGCACCGTCGAGGCGCCCGTCTTGCACTACAAAAGCCGCAAGATCAATGCCCTGATTGATCAGTGTCAGGAAGAGATCAAGGCGGCCCAGGCCGCCGGGAATGCCGCCGAGCTGGACAAATTGCTGGAATCCTCCATGTATCTGATCAAGATGCGCCGGGAGATCCATAAAAAACTGGGCACCGAAGGGGCGATCCGGGGCGAAGATGCGCACTTGTAGAGCCGGGTCGCTACTGTATAAAAAAACGGGCTGAAGGTGCTATCTTCACCCTCAAACAGCCCACCATGCTTCGCTTTGTTTCCTTCCTCTCTCTGCTCGTCACGATTATTGCCCTGCCTGCGCAGACGCCCCGCGCGCTGGCCCTGAAACTGGAGGCGACAGCCTTGCTGGACCCCATCATCCCCGCCGCAGAGTTGGGGGCCGAGCTGCCCCTGAACCAGCGGATCAGTGCCACCGTCGCTCTGGGCGTCGGGGGGCTCCCCAACCTGATCCCCTGGGTGCCGAACCGCCGCAACCACGCCGGCTGGAAGGCCCGGGCCGGCC
>RFHL01000991.1 GCA_003696875.1 Bacteroidota bacterium
AAATAGAAACGGGAAAAGGCAGGAAAACAATCCGGCGCGAAGCGCCGGGAGGGGGAAAACCGATGCCCAGGCAGCCAGCTGCCGCCGAGGGCCTGGTGGGCAGATCGGGAAAGGAAAGATAATAACAATTTTGCGTTTGGGGCGCATAGATCGCTAAACCTGTTGAATATCAGGCCGAAGGGTGCCTTTTTCCTCCTTAACCGCCAAGCAGCCCACGCCAGGGTGGGCGGGAGACGCCCCTCCCGGCCTGGCCGCACCGGGGCGGCCCCAATTGTGGGTAGAATTCATTAGTTTGCGGCTTCTCTGGGCAGTTACGGGCGCATGACCCGCCTGCCGGGGGGCCAGGAACCCTGACTATTTCATCCAAATCATACGTTCTGCACATGAAACCTACCCTCTTAGTTCTCGCCGCTGGTATGGGAAGCCGCTACGGTGGTCTGAAGCAAATGGACCAATTGGGTCCCGGAGGCGAGACCATCATTGATTATTCGGTTTTTGACGCCAAGCGGGCTGGCTTTGGCAAGGTGGTCTTTGTGATCCGGCGGGCCATCGAGGCCGATTTTAAGGCCTTTTTTCAAGGGCGCTATCCCGGGATGGAGATCGATTTTGTCCATCAGGAGCTCGATATGCTGCCGGAAGGCTTCTCGCTTCCCCCTGACCGGACCAAACCCTGGGGCACCGGGCATGCCGTGCTCGTGGCCAAGGACAAAATCGATACCCCTTTTGTCATGATCAATGCCGACGACTACTACGGCCCAGAGGCCTTTGCCGTGATGGGCGACTTTCTGCGGCAGGTCGATCCTGAGCAGGATCATTTTAGTATGGTGGGCTACAAGCTCGTCAATACCCTCTCGGATCATGGCTCGGTATCGCGGGGGATCTGCGAAGTGGATGCCGATGGCTACCTGTTGTCCGTAACCGAGCGCACGCACATTGCCTGGGAAGGAGAGCAGATTGTTTTCGAGGAATCAGGTGAAAAGCAGGTGCTGGCGCCTGACAGCATCGTCTCGATGAATATGTTCGGCTTTACCCCGACCGTCTTTACCTACCTGGAGCAGTCTTTCCGAAAGTTTCTGACCGAGAAGCTCGACCAGCCCAAAGCCGAGCTGTACGTACCCACGGTGATGACAGAGGCCATCGAAGGACATGGTGCCACCTTACGTGTGCTCTCCTCGGATGCGCATTGGTTTGGGGTGACCTATCAGGAAGACCGGCCGGTAGTCGTGGAAGCCCTCGCCAAACTGGCCGCAGAGGGGACCTATCCCCATCCACTTTGGGGCCAGCCAGCCTAGAAAGCATAGGGAAACCCTTCTTTCTTCAGGCGCTCATAGTTGGCCTGATCGAAGCTATAGAGATCGGCAGCCCGATGGGCCTTGCCGGTCTCTTTTTCGTCCAGCTTGTGTAGCAGACCGTTTTTGAGCATCTTTTTCCGGAAGTTGCGGCGATCCAGGTCCTCCCCCAGGATGGTGCGATAGAGCGCAAAAATGCGGGGCATGGTAAACTTGTCCGGCAGCAGCTCGACGCCGATAGGATACTGGCGCACCTTGCGCCGCAACTCCTTGAGGGCATACTCCATGATCTCCTGGTGATCAAAATGGATATTGGGCAGGCGATGGATGTTGAACCAGCGGATATCGCTGGTGTCGGGGCCGTGCTGCACGCGATACCGCTGGGGATCGATCAGGGCCGAGTAGGCGACTGTGACGATGCGATAGTGGGGAAAGCGACTCACCCGCCCAAAGGCCCGCAATTGTTCCATATACACCTCCTCCAGGCCGGTGGCCCGTTTTAGTAAACGCACGGCGGCCAGGTCCAGATCCTCATCCTGCCCCAGCCAGTCACCAGGCAGGCCCCAGGCCCCCCGTTGCGGCTCGATATCCCGCCGGATCAGCAGGACCTTCAGCTCGTCGTCCTCAAAGCCAAATATGACACAGTCGATCGTGAGGCCGGGCATCGCCGACTCTGGTCGGTTGAGGGGGAAAGGCGCCGGCGCATCGTATTGAGGATCCTTCATGGTATCGGACTTAACCAAGCCATGTCCGCCACCCGGTCGGGTGGGGCAGGAGAAGAAAAGGAGATGGTTATGACAAATGAAGCGGACTGCATGAGGATGGCGATCAAGTAATCAAGCGATAAAATTGCATATTTCAAAAGCCAACCATTTTGTGGGGGTCAGGTGACCCGTCCGGTGACGATATACATCACACTGCCGCCGGCCGAGATGAATTGCTGAGACTTGAGCTTTTGCAGCATGCTGAGCTTGTAGAGGGATACCCGGTACCAGTAGCTGGCAAAATCATCTTTGCGGCCTCCGCCGGCCAGATAGTAGCGGAGGTTTTCCTCATACCCAAAGCCGCCTTCGCCGTTCTCGATCCACTCGATGAGCTGGGCCACCCGGACCCGCATCTCGCGGGTCTCGTAGGGCGGAATGATCGGCATGGCCTTGTCCGACATCCAGACCTGCTGGTCTTCCAGCCCGGCTTTCAAAAAGAGGTCGGGGAGGACATCCCCTAACGAGCTGAAGCCTTCCCCCAGGCGTTTTTTCCCTTTTTCACAGCGCAGGCGCACCTCGACCATTTCCAGAACTTCCTCCACCGAGTAGTCGGTCTCGATGTAGCGGTCAAACATCAGGTGAGGAGCCAGGTTGTTGGGCTCAAAAGCCACCACCAGCCCGCCCGGGCGGGTCACCCGCTTCATCTCGGCAATGACAGCCTGTGGGTCCCGGACGTGGATCAGCAATGTCTGGCACATGGTCAGATCCATGCTGTCATCTTCAAAAGGAAGCGTCAGGGCGTCGCCCTCCGCGAACTGAAAAGAGACCTTGTTGTCGGTTTTTTCCCGCTTTACCCGCTGTTGGGCCGCCTTGATATAGCGGGCCTCCCTGTCAATTCCGTACACCTCCGCGCCCTCGGCTAGAAAAGGGGCCAGCCGAAAGGACATTAGTCCTTTGCCACAGCCAATATCCGCCAGTTGATGGCAGTTGGACAAATCAAGGCGGTGGGCCAATAGGTCCAGGAAGTCGTCATTCCACCAATACTCCCGGGCTTCGCCCAGATGGTCTTCAGAATGCCCGCGGGCGGGGCTTTTAGGCTTAGATTTCTTCAATTCTCGGTGTTTTCGGCTAATTTAAAGGGCATGTTGGGGAAAAAAAAGCCGCTCGCAAGGCCCGTGGCCTGACGTGCCTCAATTCTCGCCCCTCATATGGGCCAGCCGCTCGTCATAGATCGGGCAGAGTAGGGCCCAATCGTAGCGCCTCACCGCTTGTCGAAGGTGTTGCTGGGGCGCTGGCCAGCCGTGTTCGAGCCATTGCCCGAGACGTAGCTTCAGTTCGTCTTCGTCCCCATACAAGCAAGTAGCCTGCCAGCTTTCGGGCAGATGCTCCGGATAGGCCAGCCGGCGGGGCAGGAGCGGGAGGACCCCGGCGGCCATGGCCTCGACCACCGACCGCCCAAAGAAGTCGTGCCGGGAAGTAACCGGCAGGATATCCGCCTGCTGCAGCCACCGCCAATAGGCGTCTCGGTCCGGAACATAGCCCCAGTGGACAATCTCGCTTGCCAGTCGCCGCCGGGCGGCCTCGAAT
>RFHL01000992.1 GCA_003696875.1 Bacteroidota bacterium
CTGTCGCCGGACGGCGACAGGCTACGAGGTGGAAGTGTTTGTTCCGATCTCTTACGTCGAGCAGCAGCAAGGCAGGGACTGGCAGCATCTGCGTATTAACCTCATCCTACGGGATGTGGACGATGACGGAATGCACGAAAGCCAGCTTACCTGGCTGCCGGCTTGGAATGCCGATCCGCTGCCGGTCGGTAATGGCCTGTTTCGGCGGAGGTAGTGGGCAGGGGCCTGGCCCCGGATTCATTCATCAGAAAGCCTCTATCAGCTCTTCGAAGTAAATCCGGCTGGCAGAGGGATTGAACCCCCCATCGGGCTGGTCAAAGACCAGCGTACGGTCATATTTCTTGATCAGCCCGATGCCCGGGGCATAGATTTCGTAGGCAAATTCCTTGCGGATGACCCCTGCGGTGTCCAGCTTTTGGAGCACCATCACACAGTTTTCGTAGGTATGGCCACGGATGGTCACGGTGGTGTCGACCTGGGCGTATTCGAAGATCTCGCTGTTCTGGTTGTTATACAGGTTGCCATTCCAGCGCTGGGCTGAGTGCACGGGAAATTTAAGAACCTGAACCCGCTGGTTGTTTTCGATGCGCTCGCCGAAATAGGTGGTGCCGGCTACTGGCTCCAGGTAGTGAGTCGCGGTCCGGAAGGGGATAAAATCGTAATTGGTGCCGAGGACCAGCTCGGAACGGGAAAGCTCCACAAGGCGCAGGTTGCGCCCGTTAAGGTCTTGCTCGATGCCGGCTTGCACTTCTTGCTTGTAGTAGCTGTCGATGTCCGGGGCCTCGATCCCTGCCGTGGTATAGGTCGTATCGGCTACCAGGGAGATTCGGGTGAGTCCTTCGGTCTGGGGAAAGATCTCGTAGGTATGTGGAAGAATCACCTCCTTGTCTCGCTCGCAATGGAGGAGCAGTAGGCTGACGGGCAGGCAGAGCAGGAGAAGGGAGCGGGTGCGGGAAGGGATGTGCATACGTAAAGAAATGCTTCGGATAAAGGTACGGCTTGAAGACGCCATTCTCAATGGTTTTTAGCTGAAAGTATAACGCCTCGCCCGGCGGTCTGGTGTACCGCACGGTTGACTCGGACGCGTATTTTTTTGGTGGAGCAATATGTACAGGATTCAGGATCATTGGGAGGGAAAATACACCCTTGATGGGGAAAAGCCCCCCTTCCGTGTCACGGTCTACGCATCTATCATTTTTTTTTCCCATTTTGGGAAGGCGGGATGCCTGATTTCTGGCCTTCCTGCTGCACCTTCAAGCTCCCCATTATGACTCGTTTTCTCTTTTTCCTCCTTGTGGCAATCTTTCTGACGGCTTGTGGAGATCCTGGCAGTACTGGGACCCGGAAGGGAGATGTTCCGGTGTTCGCGGTGATTCCCAAGGCTACCTCGCATATGTTTTGGCGGCGGGTACAGGCCGGAGCCGAAGCAGCGGGTCAGGCCGAGGAGGTAGAGATTATCTGGGACGGACCCGCTGAGGAGAGCGACCTGCCCAAGCAGGTAGCGTTGGTGCAGCAGTATACCGCCGAAGGCGTGTCAGCCATTTTGCTTGCCCCATTGGATAGCCGCAGCCTGGTGGCTTCGGTGCGGGCCGCGCGCAAGCGCGGGATTTCAGTCATCATTTTTGATTCCGATCTGGACGCGGAGGATTATGAGAGCTTTGTCGCGACCGACAACCTGGAGGCGGGTCGCATCTGTGGTCAAGCCATGGCCAAAGGCTTACCCGAGGGAGCTTCCGTGGGGATCCTGCGCTACATGGAGGGTTCTGCCTCGACCACGGCACGGGAGGAGGGCTTCATTCAGGGCCTTTCCGAGGCTCCAGAAAATCTGAAGCTGGTCGAGCTTCCGCTATTTGCCGGCCCCACCGTGGAAAGTGCCAAGATGGCGGCCCAGCAGATCCTGGACAAGCATCCCAAGCTGGCGGGTATGTTTACCCCTAACGAAACGGCCTCCGAAGGCATGCTCGAAGTCCTGGAGGCACGCGGACTGACGGAGCAGGTGCGCTTCATCGGCTTTGATGCCAACGATGCCCTTGTGGCGGGGATCAAGCGGGGTAGCGTATATGCCCTGGCTATGCAAGATCCCTATAAGATGGGCTATCTGGCCGTCGAGACGGCCATGAAGGTGGTGAAGCAACAGCCCTTCGCCCGCCGTATCGATACCGGGATTACCCTCATTGATGCCGATAACCTCGATAGCCCCGAGGTTCAGAAACTCTTTGCCGCCCCGGCAGGCTCAGGGCAGCCCTAGTTTCTTTCGCATGATCGTATCGGCTGGCTGATGTTGGTTCCAGTAGGGTGAGCGAATGCGCTGGCGCAAGCGCGCCCGCGTGGTCAGGCCACGCTGCGTCTCTTCCCAACCCAAAATCTCATGCGGAAAGGCCGTGGCAAACCTAATCGACAGGCTGCGGCCCAACGAGGGATAATTGACCGTGTACACACTTTCGGAACCAGAGGGTTCCAGGCTGAGTTCGGCGGGTTGGGCTGCCAGCGCCCGATGGCGGAGGCGGCTGTCCATGAGGCCGGGAATCACCGCATGGCGTCCCTGAGGCAATTTTTCCGGATTGAGACGAATCTGCGTCCAAAAGCCGTCCTCGGCATAGGTGAGGGGCAGGCTGCCTTCGCTGTCTCCTTCGGACTCGAAATAGGAAAAGCCCTGATACTGATAAGCGCCGTCACGCTGATTGAGCTGGGTAAAGACATGCCCGCACCATTCCTGTGCCGAGGCGGTGAGCTTCAGGGGATGCGAAAAGCGCTTCTGGTCCACCGGCGTGAAGATGGAGGTCATGAGCGAATAGGGGTAGATGCCGGTGAGAAATTTCTTGGTGAAGTTGAGTTTGAGAATGGGGACGCGATCCCGCCCGGCGGCGGGCCCGTTGTCCAGCTTGACCTGCTTTTGGCGGGAAAAGTCTTCGGTGACGAAAATCAGGACCGCATGGCCGGGGTGAATCTCCCCATAGCGAGCCTGTTCCAGGTCGTAGCTGGCAAGCTCAGCCTCGCCGGTGTACCAATAGGCCCCGAATTCGGGGCCGGGGGCCGGCAGGGACGCCGCCGCTGGCGGCGGCGTGGCGGGATCCTGGCAAGCCGAGCCGGCGAGGCTGATCAGTAAGAGCGAAAACCAGGGGAGTAGGGAAGCATACAGCATGGTAGGGGGATTTCGGAAAAATCGTTTCTTTGAGACAGCCTGGCGCCCAGGTATGCAACGCTTTCCTCGCTCGGGGCGTCTGAGGCAAAGGTGCCTTTTTCTCAATCTAAGCATAATTGTGAACATTCAACCATGCGTACCGGACTTCTGTTTTGGCTGATCGGGGCACTCCCCCTTGGGCTGATGGCCCAGTTTTCGGTGGGAGGACAGGTCTCCGATGCGGAGGCCGGCGAGCCCCTACCTTTCGTGCAGGTGCGCGCCCTGCGCGCGGGTACGGGTACCCTCTCCAATGCCGAGGGGGCTTTCACCCTCCAACTGCCGGGGCCCGATACCCTGTTGGTGAGCGGAATCGGCTACGACCCGGCCTATGTCCCAGTGTCCCGGGCCGAGCTGGCCCTGGCCATTCCGCTGGCCACCCGTACCTATTCGCTGGCCGAGGTGCTGATCGTGCCGGTTCCGGCCACCGACCTGCTGCGGCAGGCCCTGGCCGCCATCCCGGAAAATCACGGCCACGATCCGGTTATGATGCAGGCCTTTTACCGCGAGCTGGTGTCGGAAAACGGGCAGTATGTCGAGCTGAATGAGGCCGTGGTGGACCTGTACAAATGCGGCAATGCTGCCGAACGGCAGCGCCAGGATCAGGTGCGCCTCATCCGCGGCCGTCGCCGCGGGGAGGCTTCCCGGGTGCCTAATGTGAACATTAGCCTGGGCACCGGAGGCATCCATGCCATGAGTGGCATGGCGGTGACCGCCGAGCCCTTTTTGCCCTCCTTTCTCGATCCGGACAACTTCAAACTGTACACCTATGAGCTGGTAGGGGTAGAGGAGTATCTGGGTCGCAAGGTGTATGAAATCACCTTTGACCAGGCCCGGCGCTTGCGCAAAAAACTCTACATGGGCACCATCTACCTGGACGTGGAGACGCTGGCCTTTGCCAGCATCGCCTTTGAGATCAGCCCCCAGGGCAAGAAGGTGAGAGCCAGCCAGTTTGGCGGGCTCAAGATGCAAGCTGCCATCGCCATGGCACGCCTGTTTGGCTATGAGTTCGAGTTTGTCGACGAGCAGGGACGCCTGGACTTCCGGCCCCAGGCAGGGGCCTGGTACCTGGCTTATAACGGCCGCGATCTGGAGATGGCTATGCACATCCCCGAGAAAGCCACCTATACCGAGGCGGGCGACACCCTGCCGCAGGACATCGTCCTGCGGGCGCGGCGGGAGCTGGCCGTGACCGGCTTTCAGCCGGGGCCAGCCACGTCCTTTGCGCCGGAGGAGCAATTTAGTCGCGACAGTACCCTTGCCTCGGTAGCAGGCCCCTATGAGGACGCCTTTTGGGCGGGTTATTCCTATCTGGCTCCTACGCAGAGCCTCCGCCGGGCCGCAGAGGCGATCCGGCGGGAGGAGTAAACGCCTGCGGAGACCTCGTGGGGAGGTCGCCGCAGGTAAGGGGCTTTAGCTGTGTTTACTTCGGAGGCAGGCGCAGAAGTAAAGGCCCATCGGTCGTGACACCATTCCGCACCGAGCCGGGCGAGGATTCATAGGACATCTCATTGATGGGGGTAAAGGTGTCTTCATCCATTTCAAAGACTGTCCAGAGGGTGCCCGGCTGATTGGGGACGTTGAAGGTCCCCAGTTCAGAAGAACCGACAAATACCCGCACCTTGGCGTTGGATTGGGCAAGGGCAGAGCTGGGGCTGTAGGATCGGTTGGTGAAGTCGTGGACGGAATAGCGGTATACGCCCAGACGCTGTTCCGTGATGGTAATGGTTTCCGGGCCGTAGCTGCTCACATCGTCCAGGTCCAGGCTGGCGCCAGCCCCGTTCGGTGCCATGTTGCCATAATATACATGAAAGCGGTCACTGCTTCCGGGCAGTGGGCCGGTGAGGTGTGAGTCCAGGTCACTAGGGTCGGCGCCCCAGGTAAGGACGATGCGGACTTGTCCTGCCGGCAATTCTGGCGTTAGGGAGCCGTTCTGGCTGCCGGTGGATTGGTTGCCGATCACCATCAGGGTAAAATACCCGGTAATGTAATTGGTCCGGCTGGCCTCAACGGTATAGTGGCCTGCTTCCAGGTCCTGGAAACTATAGTTCCCTGCCACATCCGTGCTACCGCTAGCGATGATGGGGCCTTGGTTTTGGTTTACTCCCTTTCGTACCTGTAAGCTCACACCGTCTAGTCCGCTACCAGAAAGGGCGTCTCGAATTTGTCCGCCTGCTCCGCCGGTTCCTGCAAGGCTTTCCTCGATCTGTAAAATCCCTTCAAGGTAAGTTTGTTGGAAGGGAGAGACTTCTACCTGGACATATTCGACAGGTAGATAGCCTGGCTTGGAAAAGGTGACCGTCAGGTTGTCCCCAGCTGGCACCTGAAAGTTGTATTGGCCATTGGCATCGGTAGTTCCCAAGCCCGTTTCTGTGCCTTGGTCAGATACAGCGACAGTTACACCTGCTACCGGTTGGGAGGTGAGTGCATCCAAGACCATGCCTGCCAGGGTGCCAGGGTTAAAACAGGCTCCCGAGGCGATTTCCAGTTGGTATGACGGGAGGGGCCAGGCATAGTCTTCCTCCTGACCAAAGACTTCTGCCTCAAACTCCATGGAAAAATCTACCCCGCCAAAGGCCTCCCAACAGGGGGTGGCAAAAGGGTCATAGGTGGCCTTCACATAAGGCTTTAGGCCTTCGATTTCTACTGAAGCCAGATTAAAGATCTTGAATTCGATTTCGGGGGAAAGGGCGACACGGGATTCCAGCGCCAGAGTTGGGCGCAGGTCAAAATCTCCGGTTAGGTCCCGGTCCCAGACCGGGGTCCATTGGTCCTGCCGGTGCGTGACACCGGCGCGGGCAGTAAGTTCGTAATGGATGGAGGCCGAAAACCCTCCCTCTACAGTGGTGGTTATTTCCAATTCCACCTCAATCACAGGCGTGATAGGGATAGGGCCAGCCATGATGGGGGCAAGGGTGATCGAGGCGAGGTCGATTTCCTTTTTCCAATTGACCAGGTTATCGGTATAGGACATTTCCAGTTCCATGCCCTGCTTGAGGTCAATCCATAACGCTGCCTCTTCTAGCGAAAAATACCCAAAGTCCACGTAGGCGTGGACGCGGGGGTCCAGGTACACCGTACCGCTGAAGGTCAGGGTACGTCCATCGGGCATGACAAAAGGCCGCTCTACTTCATATACCAGGCCAGTAGCGGCAAGCCTTCCCGTGGAGTCTCCCCGTTCGACCCCATCCGCCAGGACTTCGGAAACGATATCGCCTGGGCCGATTTCTTTGTCCACCAGGACGCTTCCCGATTCGATGGCTTCGGTTAGTTGGGCAGGGGCGGTAATCAGACTTAGTTGATCACCCTGCCGGTCGATGGCGGTAACCTTGCGCAATAAGCCATATGGGGCCTGTGGCCCCGGGGGAATCATGAGAATGCTTCCGGTATCAAGCCGGAGGAGTTGTGACTTGGGTTGGAGAAAATGTAAGATGCTGTCTTCAACCACTTGCACGAGGGCCGCCTGACTCAGGCTATCAAACGCTATCGCCTTCGGTGCAAGAGTCAGATCCCCAAAATCGATGGTCTGAGAAGGATCGGGTGCCGGTAGCAAAGTGCGATCGTCAGGCCGTTGACAGGCAACGACCAGGGTGGTGAGGAGCAGGATCCAAAGCGATAGTCGATGGAAACTGGGGGCTTGTGGCCATTTCATGGAGCGAAGGGTTTCTGTGGGAATAAGAAAGGGACTTATCGGCTAAATCTATAGGCAAACCCCGCCTGCAGACGGAGGGTCGAGAAAGCAAGAGGGCCGGTGACGCTGGCGAGACGCCAGTGCAGTTCTGCCTGTAGCTGGATGCGCTTTCCGATACTCAGGCCTGCCATGGCACCTGGAAACAGACGGGGCATCTGTGCCCCGATAAGGTCTTGCGTCTTTTCCTGTGCGTGTTCCGGGATAGAGGTGCCGTTTACCACTTCCCTGTATCGATATATGGCTTCGGCCGTCCGGGATAGACCATACGAACCGGTAGCAGCCAGCCGGACACTGATCCAGGCTCCTTGATATTGATACCCGCCCATGGCTTCTATCAGCGTACTGGTAAACACCTGGGCAGTATCCCAGTAGGCATCAAACTGATACTCCGGGTCCCGGTAGTGTTCGGTCTTCAGCGCCTGCCAACGTGTGCGTACAGCCTGGGCGCCGACTAGTATCTGGTGTGGGCCTTTGACCCGAATCCCGGCCTGAGTACCTATCTGAAGGTTGTAAAGCGCCGCATAACTGGCCATGTCCGGCTGAACATGTGTGGAAAAGGTATTGTGAGGGAGGTCCCGACCTTGCTGAATGCTTTGCCATTGGCCCAGCGTATCCATTCCCGGACCGATAGCGGTCGTGGCGTGAGCCCCGGCATGTAAGACCAGAATAAGCCTGGCCGATGAGGGCACTTCGGGAAGAGGAGAGACAAATGTAGGTTCCTCTTTTCCTTCGAGAGGAATCGTTGCAGGCGCATCAGCGGGTTCTGAATTGGTCCTGGGGGCAGGTTCCTCCACCATTTCTGGGAGCGAGGCATTCGGAATGAAGACTTCCTCGTATCCATTTTCAAAACGAATACGGTCCAGGTCCGCCTTGTTTACCCGCTGGTTGTTACCCAAGCTATCTACATAGACGACGGTTTCAATGCCAATCTCCAGGACTTTGCCCCTTTTTAGCGCCCCTGAATGAAACAGAATCTCATCCGGTGTTGGGTGGGTGTACCATTCTTCGTACCCATTGGCATAGACAATACGGACCACCTGCTGGATGGGAACGTTGGCTTCTGTTCCGAAGGGTTCGTTGTAAGGGAGATATTTGATCCGGTCTGGATGGACTTCTTGTACTGAAACCTGCAGTATGGTACCATCATTGAGATAGACTTGATCCTGAGCCCAAGCATAGTGGGGCCATCCTATACAGGCCAAGCCAATCATGAAAAGAAATAGGCGCATGGAACAAGCTGAATACTGCCCTCCCAGCAGTATGGGAGAGGCGAAATGAGGCATCGGATGAGATAGCAGTATGATGGGATCGCAGTATGATGAGAAGGTCAGGCTGGCCTTCTTGTTCTCTAAAATAAGGCAATATTGGGAAAGGAAAAATATTTTTTATCAAATTAGGGGCGTCCCACAAGCCGCCCCACCCAGGACCCCCGGCCTCACTAGGGAGGACCAGGGGCCACAGTCCCGAACCACTCGGGAAAGTTTGGATCTTATTACAGCCAGGTAAGAGAGGGAATAAGGGGGCTCCGTGCGGTTTTGGTCTGCTTGCGCTTCGCCCCCTTTTCCTCAAATCCCTGCTTACGTATGATCAGGTGAGGATCGAGCTTCCTGGTGAAGTCTCGCCTCTCATCCTCCTGAGCGTAGCGAAGTCCCGCTTGCGGGATCGCCTCTCACTTCTCGCCTCTAGCCATCTCATCAGAAGTCTACCTGGAAGCTGAAGACTGGAATCAGACCGGCTTGGTAGCGGGTGTAGATCCCCCCGGCGCCGTTGTTCATCCAGGCGTTCCAGCTGTCTTCCAGCACATTTTGATGATTGGTGGCGTTTTGCACGTCCAGGGAGAACAGATAGGCCAGCTTCCGGTTCCAGCGGTAGGCGATCCGGAGATCGGTGCGGAAGTAGTTGCCGCGGGTCTGGGTCCAGGCTTGGTCTTCGTCATAGACCACGACGTCGCCATAGGACAGTTCCTCGTCAATGGCCTGGTATCGCAGGCCTCCGTTCAGGACGACGCGGGCGCTCGTCATCAGAGAGCTGTTTTCCCCGATCGGCCATTCCTTGCCGCCCATGGCGCTCAGGCCAAAGTTGCCGTTGTACTTGGTATCAAAGACCTTATCCGGAATCAGCGTCGTGTAGGTCGAGTTGTACAGCGAGCCGGTCAGGAGGAAGAAGGTGCCCTTGCCGATGGACTTTTGCACGGTCACATCCACACCAATGTTTTGGTCGGTCCCTTGCGGGGTTCCGTCCTCCGCCCTGCGGGCTCCGGACCCGCGCTCCGCTCGGCCCTCCAGGCCCCTCACCCCGCACGAGCCATCCCGGCCAGGACGAGCGCGGCATTATTCCGTACCTTTATCCTTATTTGTCCCAGCCCATGAACCCAACCCCCACGCTCCCCAAACTCCTGCTCGGGCTCTCGATCATCGGACTTCTTGCCTGCGCGCCCACCCGGCGCCCGGCTTCGGCGGCCCGCTGGGAGGCCCAGCTCCGCCAGGCCGAGCGCAGCCTGCGGCAGGATACCACCGCCCAGGCCTTTCGCCTGCGGGCGCAGGCGCACCACCAGCTAGGCGACTACGAGGCCGCCGCCGCGGACTATGCCCAGGCCGCCCGGCGCGACAGCGCTCCCGCCGCCGACTGGCACGCCCGGGCGAGGGCCCTGCTCGCCCTCGGCGAGCCGGTGGCAGCGCGCCTCAGCCTTGAGCAGGCCCTGGCGGCCGACAGCCTTTTCCTGCCTGCCTGGCAGGACCTGGGCTTCGTCTACCTTCAGATTGGCCAACCCGCCGCGGCCATTTCCCCCCTTAGCCAGGCCATCGCCCTC
>RFHL01000993.1 GCA_003696875.1 Bacteroidota bacterium
CTACATCCGCGAACAACAGCAGCACCTGGACCAGGAGCAACCCGAGCCCTTCCAGCATCTGGAGCACAACCTCTTTGTCGATGCCCGCCTCGCGCGCATCGTGCGCGCCAACCTCACCGAGGTCGCCCAGACGCTGGACAAGCTACACCTGCGGCTGGAGAAGATTCAGTATGCGTACCAGAGTTGAGACCGCTGCACTGCGAGAAGCGAGACCGGCCCCAAGCGGGGCCTGCGAGACCTATTGCGCACAAAGGGGCCACTCGCCCCGCTCGGGCTCGGGCTGGTCTGCCTTCAGGACATGATGCTGCTGGCTGCGCCGCCCGGCCATGACGTCCTTGAGAAAGGCCAAGATCACCGCGTGCTCCTCCCGAAAAGGGTAGCCCGCATAGCTGTGGCCCCCGCCACAGTAGGTATAGAGCCAGGCCGTCTCGTGCAGGGAGACGAGGCGCTCGTAGATCGACCGCCCCCCGGAAAACATGAGCCAGCCCTGCGCGTGAGGCGGGCAGTAGTGGTGCGCGGCGGTGCCATAGGGCACCAGCGGGTCGGCCGTGCCGTGGAAGAAGAGCCCCGGCAGCTTGGTCTCGGCCGTAATGGCATTCAGATCCATGAGGGCCCCAGCCCCCGAAACCATGCCTAGGTAGCGAAAATCAGCCGGTAGCGGCTGGCCGTACATGTCCATCACCGCGCGGTCCCAATAGGCCGCGTGCAATACCGTCTCGGCCCCGGCGCTGCTGCCGCCGATGAAAATCCGGCTACTATCCAACCCCCAGGCAGCGGCCGAGTCCCGGATAAAGTCTGTCGCCAACCACAGCTGGTTGGCGGCTACCTGCATGGCCTTGACCTTCTCGGGCAGCAGGCCATCGCAGCTAAAGCTGCGTCCCTTCATATACAGGCTATAGCTGATGCTCGCCAGGGCGATACCCTCCCCGGCGAGATACTTGCCCAAGGCATGACCGCCTTTGCGGTCGCCGCCCGAGAAGCCGCCACCATGCACAAAAATGAAGAGCGGAGCCGGGCTATCGACCGGGATCGTGGGCAGAAACAGGTCCAGTTTCAGCCGCACCGTGTCGTCGGCGTAGTAGGTGTGGGTCTGGTAGGCCCGGCGCTGCGCCAGCAGCGCGGAGGCAAAGAGGACCAGAAGGGAAAACAGGACCAGTTTTTTCATGGGAAAAAATAGACAAGAGCCGGAGCCTACGCTCCGGCCCGGTGAGATACATGTTCTTGCGAGGACAAGCCTACTTCTCGGGAACTCGCGCCAGGGTCTCCAGCAGATAGCGCCAGAATTTCTGTACCGAGCTGACCTGCACCTTCTCATCCGGAGAGTGTGCGCCCCGGATATTCGGACCAAAAGAGATCATATCCATCCCGGGGTAGTTGGTCCCAAGGATGCCACATTCCAGACCGGCATGACAGGCCGCGACCTTGGGCTCTTCCCCGAAGAGTTCCCGGTAGAGGGTCGCCATAGTTTCAATGATGGGCGCGTGGGGCTTGGGGGTCCAGCCCGGGTAATCGCCGTTCATCTCCACCTCAGCCCCGATCAGGACAAAGGCACTCTCAATCGTAGCCGCCAGGTCCAGCTTCTCACTGTCCACCGAACTCCGGGTGAGGCACAGAACTTCATACTGCCCATCCGCCACCAGTACCCGGGCGAGGTTGTTAGAGGTCTGCACCAGGCCCGGGATATCCGGGCTGAGGCGGTAGATCCCGGAAGGGCAGGCATAGATGGCCCGCAATAGTTGTGACTGAAAGTCCTTGGCCAACAGACTCATGGGCACATCGACCATCGTACGGGCGACGGTCAGGTCCGGGTCGGTCGTCTGATACTCCGCGCTCAAAACTTCTTGCTGCTGGTCCAGCCAATTTTGGGCCTCGGCAAAGGTCTCATTGGGCAGGGCGACCAGCGCGTGGGACTCCCGGGGAATGGCATTGCGCAGCCCTCCCCCATCGATACGGGAGATCCGGGCCCCAAAATCCTGGACCAGGCCGAGCAGCAGGCGGTTCATCAGCTTATTGGCATTGCCGCGGCCCTTGTGGATGTCCATGCCGGAATGGCCGCCAGTCAGCCCCTTGACCGCGAGGTCCAGGCCGATCATGCCGGCCGGGCAGGCCTCCACCTGATATCGCCCCCGCACCGAGACGTCGATGCCGCCGGCGCAGCCGATGGTGAGTTCATCATCATCTTCGGTATCCAGATTCAGGAGAATGCTGCCCTCCAGCAGGCCGCCTTTCAGCCCCTGCGCACCCGTCATACCCGTCTCCTCATCAATGGTAAAGAGCGCCTCAATCGCGGGGTGAGGAATGTCTTTGGAGGCCAGAATCGTCATGATGGCAGCCACACCGATGCCGTTGTCGGCTCCGAGGGTGGTTCCCTCGGCCTTCACCCAATCGCCATCGACTCGCATGCGGATGCCTTCCGTGGCAAAGTCAAAGCCGGTCCCGGCATTCTGCTGGTGCACCATGTCGAGGTGACTTTGCAGGACGACCGTCTGCCGATTTTCCATCCCAGGCGTGGCAGGTTTCTTGATAATCACATTCCCGACCTCGTCTACCTGCACCGGCAGGTCGAGGGATTTGCCAAAATCAACCATAAACTGGATCACCCGTTCCTCATGCTTGGAAGGGCGCGGGACGGCATTCAGGTCGGCAAAATGTCCCCAGAGGGCTTGGGGTTCTAAGGCAGTTATTGCTTCTGACATAGCTTGTTGTTTAGCCTGAAAACTAACAAAAAAGCCGCAGCGAACCTACCCAAACCCGCCTTAATCCCCTTTGGGAGCCCTTTGGGTCACCGCGTAGCGCTCCTCCCCATAGATGTCCATCAGCCGCAGCGAGAGGCTGGGCCCGCCCGGGCCCGGATCCAGCTCGACCAGTAAGAAGCCGCCGCCGGCCTGGGGCGAAGTAAAAGGTTGCCGGATCAGGCCTTCGGGATCGGTCGAGCCGGGATCACCCGGCTTGCGGCCTACCCGGCTGTTTTGGTCCACCAGCGCCCCACAGCTGAATTCCTCAATCCCATTGGGATGAATGGAGTGGTACTGCCAATGGCGATCGCCACAGAGAATGTAGAAGCCCTTGTCCTGAAAGCCGTTTTCGTCCAGCCAGGCAAAGAAGGCATCGCCTTCATGTCGAAAGCCCCCCAGGTTGGTGTGGTTGTCGGTCTTGCGTTTGTCATCGGGGCCGATCATAGGCGTTGGCGAAATGAGCAGTTTGAAGGTGGCATCGCTGGCCAGCAGGCTTTCCTTAAGCCAATTGAGCTGTTCTGCCCCCCAAATAGTCTTGTCGGGACCGTCGGGCATGGCATTGGGGCTGCGAAAGTCCCGCCCCTCTACAAACCAGAGCTGCAGATCGGGAC
>RFHL01000994.1 GCA_003696875.1 Bacteroidota bacterium
CTGCCACGACTGCTTGATCCCGCTGCCATCCGACTGCCCGGTCAGGCTCAGGTTGTTTTGCAGCCAGGTCGCATCCTTACGGAAAATCTGATAGGCAAAGGTGATGATGTCCAGGATGGTATGCCCGGCCGCCAGAGCCTTGTAGACATAGGCACGATGCTCCGCACTGGGCTGGATATCGATCAGATTGGTGAGGGTATTGAGCGAATAGCCCGGCAGTTGTAGCATCTTCTGCCGCGCCTGCCCCAGCTGAAAGCTGCCCAGCACCCGGCCGTACTGGCTGGGCCAGTAAAACATCAGGATGAGCGCAATGGTCAGCTCGCCGTCATTGAGGTCATCGCGCAGGGCGGCGAGCAGAGATGTGCTATAGACGCCCTGATAGGTGCGCTTGAGCAACTTGACCTGCTCCCGGCTCAGTGGCCGGAGGGTGCGATAGATCGCGTCCTCATCCGTCCCGAGGCCGTCTACGGCCTCGTAGATGGCCCGCGCCTGCGAGGCCGCGTTGATGGTATTTTGGGTAGCAGACTCCTCATCCCGCTGGATCGGAGCCGGCTTGCGCTGCACCGGACTGGCCGACAGCGCCAGGGCGGGCGGCGCCAGACTCAGCCCCCCCTCCAAACTCTCCGGCTCTGGATATGCGCTGCTCTTCGCTTGCTCTCGTTCGTTGGTTGAAGCGTGTTCCTTCATAAGCAGAAGCGGGGGAGGCTTGAAAAGGAAAGGGAGGGAACGGATTCACCGCTGCCCTCTCCGTAATGTACGGGCCGGCGAGCGGCTTTCCAACTTTCGCCCCAAAATAGACCGCCCCGGCAAGCCTTGACGCTTCCCGGGGCTTCTTTATATGTATGGACATACCACCTATTGCAGGTGTTCCCGGAAAAAAGTCACCGTCCGGTCCCAGGCCAGCTTGGCCGCCGCCTCATCATAGCGGGGAGTGGTATCGTTGTGAAAACCGTGGTTGGCTTGCGCATAGATATGGGCCTCATAGGTCTTGCCATGGGCCTTGAGCGCCGCCTCATAGGCCGGCCACCCTTCGTTGACGCGGGTATCCAGCTCTCCGAAATGGAGCAGCAGGGGGGCCTGAATCTGCGGTACGAGTTCGGCGGCGGGCTGCCCGCCGTAGAACGGGACAGCCGCCGAAAGATCGGGGATCTTCACTGCCATCATATTGGAGATCCAACCCCCAAAGCAAAAGCCTACCACCCCAACCTTGCCGGTGCAGGCAGGATGCGTCGCCAGATGGTAATAGGCGGCAATAAAGTCCTCCAGCATGGCGTCGCGGTCTCGCTCCCGTTGTAGCGTGCGGCCGTCGTCATCGTTGCCAGGATAGCCGCCCAGGGGCCAGAGGGCGTCCGGAGCCAGCGCCACAAAGCCGGCCAGGGCCGCGCGACGGGCCACATCTTCGATGTGGGGATTCAGGCCGCGGTTTTCGTGCACCACTACGATACCGGGCAGTTTGCCTTCGGCCCCTTTGGGCTTGGCCAGCAAGCCCCGGATGTCGCCGCCGCCTTTGCCGGAGGTGTAGTGGACATAGGCCGTTTCGATCCGGTCATCATCCCGGGCTACCTGAACTTTTTGCTCATAATTGGGCATGATGAATCCCAGCAAAGCAGGCAAGGTGATCCCCCCTACCGCATAGGTCTTGAGCTTGTCGATAAACTGCCGCCGGTCCAGGCGGTTGTGGGCATAGGCGTCATAGAGGTCAAAGACTTCCTGACTGATGTCTTCTTTGCGGAGCTTCTTCATAGTAGTAGGAGGGTAAAGGTGAGTGAGAAAAAGGAATAACCGAAAAAAAGGCCCTAAGGTTCGTAGGGAGACGGACTGACGGCGGTCCAGCCGCCGTCCACGACCAGGGTCTGACCCGTAATATGGCGGGCCGCATCCGACAGGAGAAAAAGGGCCGCCTGCGCAATGTCGCTCACGCTGGCCGGACGACCCAGCGGGGTCAGCCGGGACCAAGTCTGCTCGTAATCGGACTCGGCAAGGGTCCGCTCGGTGGCAGTGGCCCCGGGGGCCAGGGCATTTACCCGTATCTGATGAGGAGAAAGCTCCAGCACCAGATTGCGGGCCAGCATTTCCAGGGCAGCTTTGGTCATGCCGTAAGCGGCCAGATTTTTATGGGCCTGATGGCCGGTTACGGAGGACATCAGCAGCAGGCTGCCCCCGCTCCCCTGGGCCATCATCTGCCGGGCCGCCGCCTGGGCCAGAAAAAAACTCCCCCCCAGATTGACGGAGAGGACCCGAGAAAAATCTTCCGGTCTGTATGAGAGAAAGGCGCCAAAGTGGGTGATGCCCGCGTTGGCGACGGCCATATCCAGCCGCCCAAAGTGGGCGACGGCGGTATCGACCAGCCCTTGCACCACGGCTGGATCGGCTACGTCGCCCGCCGCAGCCACGACTTGTGGGCCCAGCTCTGCCGCCGCCCGCTGGGCGCAGGCTTCGTCGATATCATTCAGAACCACCGCCACGCCAGCTCCGGCCAGCTGCCGGCAGATTTCCCGCCCGATACCGAGGCCGGCTCCGGTTACGATGGCGACCTGGGGGGAGGCTTGTTTCATGAAAAAGACGGTTGATTTTGCAGAAATTAGCCACAGAGGATGAATGGCACGTTTGCCGGGCCGTGGGGGCGAATGGCCAGGCTATGGGGGCATAGGGGCGAATAGCCATTCGCCCCTACCTTAATGTGAATCCCTTGCCACCTCGCTGCCTGATCCGCCCCGCAGGAAATCCAGGTCCGCCCCCAGATGGGCACCTTGCACATGCTGCTGGTAGAGGCGTACATATCCCCGCTCAGCTGCCGAGGTAGTCGATTTGTGCCAATGCGCCTTCCGGGCCGCAATCCCCGCCTCGCTCAGGTGCAGGTGCAGGCGACGTGCCGGCACATCGAGGGTGATCTCGTCGCCCGTCTGTACAATGGCCAGGGTCCCCCCATCGGCCGCCTCGGGCGACACGTGCAGCACCACCGTCCCAAAGCCCGTGCCGCTCATGCGGCCGTCGGAGATGCGTACCATATCGGTCACGCCCTGTTTCAGCAACTTCGGCGGCAGGCCCATATTGCCCACCTCGGGCATACCAGGATAGCCCTTGGGGCCCACGTTTTTGAGGACCAAGATGCTGCTGGCATCCACGTCCAGATCCGGATCGGCAATGCGGGCCTTGTAATCGTCGATGTCCTCGAAGACCACCGCCCGGCCGGTGTGCTGCATCAGGGCGGGTGTGGCAGCAGTAGGCTTGAGCACCGCCCCCTCCTCGGCGAGGTTGCCGCGGAGCACGACCAGGCCGGTGGTATTCTTCAGCGGCGCTTCGCGCCGCGCGA